>JAOUJR010000105.1 GCA_029883145.1 Nitrospirota bacterium | reverse complement strand
TGTGAAAAAATTTATTTTTTGATACCTTAGTGTACCTTTAACTGATGGTTTCTGCAATTTTTTAGTTAATATAACAAATAAAAATACTTTCAATAATTTCATCAAGTTAAATAAATTTTTGAACAATGTCTGCATCACTATCTTAATCTGTCGTTTATAATCCCGACTGTGTCGGGACTGAAACAGCTTTTCCTGTCTCATTCTGGTATTTCTAATTCCCTATGACTATATTCAGTAATTTACCCTTTACCACAATAACTTTTTTGATTGTTTTTGCACCAACAATCTCTTTAATTTTTTGCTCTTCGAGGGCCAGCCTTTTTATCTCATCGTCAGGAGTGCCCTGTGATATCATAATCTTTGATCTTAGTTTACCATTAATCTGTATCACGAGTTCAATCTTCCCTTCCCTTGCGATTTCCTCATCCCAGTCAGGCCATGATTGTTCAAAGATACTCGGTTTATTCCCTATCGCTTCCCACAGTTCCTCTGCAATATGCGGAGAAAATGGAGAGAGAAGGATTAATACTCGCTCTATTGCAAACTTAAACGGTTTCCAGTCATCATCAGATCTGGGTTCAAATGCAGTGATCTCGTTCACAAGCTCCATCAATCCAGCTATTGCAGTATTAAAGTGGTAATCGCGCTCAATGTCTGTGGTAACTTTTCTAATTGTCTGATGGGTTTTTCTCAACAAAAGTGATGGGAGATCTGTGATATATGATGTGACAACCCCTTTTATCTCATTACGCATTACACTTAATGCTTCACGGTTCTTATACACAATCCCCCACAGCCTGTGTAAGAACCTGAATGCTCCCTCAACACCTTTGTCTGACCATTCGAGGTCCCTTTCCGGAGGAGCTGCAAAAAGGGAGAACAGCCTCGATGTATCAGCACCATATTTTTCAATCAGATAATGAGGGTCAACGACGTTACCCTTTGATTTAGACATCTTTGCCCCATCTTTTATCACCATGCCCTGTGTAAGGAGGTTTTGGAAAGGTTCACCAATACTGATAAGTCCAAGGTCACGAATGGCCTTTATAAAAAACCTTGAGTAAAGGAGGTGGAGTACCGCGTGCTCAACACCACCTATATACTGGTCAACAGGCATCCAATAGTTAAATTCAGAGTGCGGAGTGCGGAGTGCGGAATTTAAGTCAATATCGCCTTTTTTAAAACAATACCGCACGAAATACCACGATGAGTCAACAAACGTATCCATTGTGTCAGTCTCACGATTCGCTCTCCCGCCGCATTTCGGGCATCGGGTATTCAGAAATGCCTCTGACTCAAGGAGTGGAGAGCCACCCTTGCCTGTTAATCTCACATCCTCGGGGAGTATGATAGGAAGGTCTTTCTCAGGCACAGGTACTATCCCACATTTATCACAGTAGAGTATAGGAATTGGTGTTCCCCAGTATCTCTGTCGGGATATACCCCAATCGCGGAGTTTATAATTAACAGTACCCTTCCCAAATCCCTTCTCTTCAATAAATTGTATAATTTCCGTCATTGCGATATCACTCTTCAAACCACTGAATTTACCTGAATTCACAAGTATACCTTCATCCTCGTACGCTTCGGTCATAAGTTCAGAGTTCAAAGTTCTGTGTTCAGAGTCAGGCACAATAACAACCCTTACAGGTAAGTCATATTTCTTTGCAAACTCAAAATCTCTCTGATCATGGGCTGGCACAGACATGATTGCACCTGTCCCATATTCCATAAGAACAAAATTTGCAACATATACAGGGACTCTATCGTCATTTAATGGATTGATTGCGTAATATCCTGTGAAAAGCCCTATCTTCTCATCTTCCTTACCATATTTCGCTTTTACAGCCTCAAGTTTATTGGTATCTTTAACCATCCTTTCTGCCAAAGGATGTTTAGGAGCAATACACATAAAGGTCACACCCAATAATGTATCTGGCCTTGTGGTGAAAATTCTTAATTGTTCATCCATTCCTTCAATGGGGAAATCTACCTCCACGCCTTCGCCCTTCCCGATCCAGTTTTTTTGCATGAGGACAACTCTTTCGGGCCATCCTCTTAGTTCATCACACTCCCGAAGTAATTCTTCTGCATAGTGAGTAATTCTGAAGAACCATTGCTCAAGTTTCTTCTGGATAACTATAGCATCACAGCGCCAGCATTTCTCATCTATAACCTGTTCATTTGCAAGGACAGTTGCACATGATGGACACCAGTTCACATAAGAATGTTTTCTGTATGCAAGTCCTTTCTCGAACATCCTGAGGAAAAACCACTGGTTCCATTTGTAATATTCAGGGCTGCATGTGGTAACCTCTCTCTCCCAATCATAGCTGAGTCCCATCCGATTGAGCTGTTTTTTCATGTACTTAATATTCTTATAGGTCCACTCTGATGGATGAACGCCATGTTTTATCGCCGCATTCTCTGCAGGAAGCCCGAATGCATCCCATCCCATAGGATGCAGTACATTATAGCCGCGCATCTTCTTATATCGTGCAATCACATCACCGATTGCGTAGTTTCTTACATGACCCATATGGATTTCTCCTGAGGGATAAGGGAACATCTCGAGGCAGTAAAACTTCTTCTGAGAAGGATTAAACTCTGTCTTATTGAGTTGCCTGTCAGACCAATGCTTTTGCCATTTCAGTTCAACCTTTTGAGGGTTATATCTTTCTTCCAAAATCATCTACCTCCTCAAACTGATTAGAAACTAAATAAAATCAGATATATCGGCAAGAATTAATTGAAAAGTATTATAGCAAATTAAGGCTATTTAGATAAGGATTGATTATTAAGTATTCGAACCCTGCAGGTACCATCAAGGTCAAATTGAAAGGTATTCCACTTCTTGCAATCAGCACATCTCCCTGACCATTCAAGGGAAATGTATCCACACTCCTTACAATAGTAAGGCAGCCGTAGTGCCATCTTTAGGTTCAGTGCCTTCCTGAATTCATAGGCAGCCTTTTCGGGTTGATTCCTTTTCATATAGAGGCTCCCCATGAGCTGATGCAGTTCTGGATAATCAGCTCCGCCTGTATCAATGGACGCAAGCGTTTCAAAGGCATCATCCACCATCTCAAGCCTATAGTAGAGTTTTCCGAGAAAAAATTTTATCACAGGATCATGTGGATTCCGTGAGATGCTATTTTTATAAATTCTTATAAGTCGCGCTGGTTCGCCAAGATTTATCAGCAAGTCTTCAAGCCGTGCGAGTGCTATCATTGAAGATGTCTGTTCATAACTCTTCTCAAGAGTATTGACCGCTTCTTCGCTCTCACCTTCCCTCAAAAGTACCTCTGCAAGCCCGAGAGTTGCAGGAACAAAATCTTTATCTATTCGTAATACTGTCCTGAATGCCTTCTTTGCTTTTTCAAGTTCACTGTTCTCGAGGCTCTTTCTCCCATACTCATACTTGTACCCGATAAGATCCTGACGTTCGCGGTTTTTATCCTTTTCTGCATGTTCATTTTTCAAGATTATTTTCTGAATAAGGACAAGTTCATCCCACCTTTCCTGCCTTTCGAGAATATCCCTTTTTTTATAGAGGGCTGAAAGGTTTTCATCATCTATATCGAGAATCTCATCAACACAATGGAGGGCATCTGACCATCTTCCTGTTTTTTCCATAAGCCTTTCTATGGCAAACAGTGTTTCAAGGTTCCGGGTACTGATATCTCTTGCTTGTTGATAGTACTCGCCTGCTTTCTGAAAATCTTCTTCGGTTACCGCAATATCTCCGAGTCTTAATAATGCATCGAGGTGCTCAGGCTCTTTTGACAGAACCCCTTTAAGTAACTCCTTTGCCTCATCCTCATTATGGGCAAGGAGACTGTTCAATGCCTTTGAGTATAATCCCTGAATCTCTGCTTCTTTTTTCTGTTTTTTCTGGTATTGCCAGTTATCAATAAATTTTTTCAAATCTCTTGTCGCGAAAATAATGAGCATGGTGAGTGCACCAACTATACCTGAAAGCAATATCAGGCCAATGGTAGAAATCTCATAGGTTACACCAAAGGGTATAGTTATGGTGGTAGATTCCTGATTAAACATTGCAAAGAGGGCAATTATGCCGAGTAACAAGATAAATATCGCAACATATAGTTTACTCATCGCTGTCCCCGCCTATTAATGGAACTCTTTCAGCATCAATCCATAGTTTTTCAAGCTCATAAAAACCCCTTGTGGTATCTTCAAAAATATGGATAATTACATCTCCATAGTCAATCAGAACCCAGTGGCTATAATTTAATCCTTCGATACCGAGAGGCTTTATACCTGCTTTGGAAAATTTGTTTTCGACTCCTTCGGCAATTGATCTTACATGGGTTGTGCTTTCACCAGAACAAATGACAAAATAATCTGCAATAATAGTCATACCCTTCAAATTGAGAACAAGGATATCTTTTGCTTTTTTATCCAGCGTTGCCCTTGCCAATTCGAGGGCTTTAACTTTACTTTCTAAAGGTCTTCCCTCCCTTCAATTTTCTCGTGATGTGTAAACTATGACGTGTAATGAGTTAAACTTTGACCCAAACTCATTACCCATCACTCATTACTTATTACACTTATAGAGCTTATTAGAAATTATATAGGATTCAACCGCCTCTGGCAATAGATATTTTATGCTCTTTCCCTCATTTAATAACCTTCTTATCCGGGTCGCTGATATATCTATAACAGGGAGCTTCAGCGCAATCATATCCCTGTTGCTTTTGAGCTTTGCGGTATATGATTCGATTTCTGCTGCATCAAGCTTTTTAAGAGCATTCTCGCCAGCAGATATATACTGGGATGACAGAAGGTCAACAAACCTGAAAGGCGACCGCGGGATAACGACAAAATCTATAAGACCGATGAGATTTTCTGGTTTCCACCAATAAGGGATTTCAAGAAATGCATCAATTCCGAGGATAAAGAAATAGTCTATCTCGGGATTGGTTTTCTTTAGATATTCAACTGTTTTCACAGTATATGACTTTCCCTGCTGTCTGCATTCAATATCAGACAGTTCAAAAAAACGGTTCGTCACAATAGCAAGCCTTGTCATCTTATATCTGTGCACTGCTTCTGAGAGTTCTTCTGTCTTGAGCGGAGGATTGCCAGAGGGAATGAAGATAATTTTGTCGAGCTTGAGTCTTTCCCTTACTTCCTCAGCAGCTCTCAGGTGTCCATAATGTATAGGGTTAAAAGTCCCGCCAAATATGCCGACTTTCATAATATGATTATTTTCTTATTCCCTCAATTGTCCATTTCCCAGGACGATAAACTTGGTGCATGTAAGCTCTTCAAGACCCATTGGTCCCCGGGCATGAATTTTATCAGTTGATATCCCTATCTCCGCTCCAAGACCAAACTGATAACCATCATTAAGCCTCGTCGACACATTTACAAACACAGCAGATGAATCCACTTCTCTCAGGAACCTCATGGCCTTCTCATAATCATTTGTGACAATCGCATCAGAGTGCGAAGAGCTATATTTTGCAATGTGGGCCATTGCATCATCAATGTCCTCCACTATCCTTAGATTCAATATGAGGTCAAGATATTCTTTGTAAAAATCTTCTTCCTTCAGCTTTTCAAGAGATGCATCTATCTTTCTCGTCGCAGGACAACCTTTTAGTGTCACTCCAGCGTCTTTAAACCTCTTTACCATAATGGGCAGAAAGGCCTTTGCAATCTTTTTATCCACAAGCATTGTCTCCATGGCATTACAGGTACCAGGTCTCTGAACTTTTGCATTAAAGCATATATCTTGAGCCATCTTTAAATCAGCATCCCTGTCAACAAACACGTGGCAGACACCTTTATAATGCTTGAGAACCGGTATCCTTGAATTTTCTGTGACAGCCCTTATCAGCCCTTCACCGCCCCTCGGGATTATCAGATCAATAATACCTTCGAGTTTGAGCATCTCCATAACTGCTTCTCTTTCAGGTATATCAAGGAAGGTTACCGCTCCTTCATAAAGTCCATGTTCTTTCCCAACGCCCCTTAATACAGTGACAATTGACTTGTTTGAGTGAATAGCTTCAGAACCACCTCTGAGTACCACCGCATTGCCAGCCTTGAGGCACAGGCCTGTTGCATCCACAGTCACATTTGGCCTCGACTCATAGATAATCCCGATGACACCGATTGGCACACGCATCTTTCCCACAGTCATCCCATTTGGCCTCTGCCACATCTTTGTGATTTCACCAACAGGGTCAGGAAGGGCTGCGACCTCGATAAGCCCCTGCGACATCTCATTGATACGTTTCTCATTTAATGTCAATCTGTCTATCAATGCCTTTGAAAAACCCTTCCCTTC
>JAOUJR010000171.1 GCA_029883145.1 Nitrospirota bacterium | reverse complement strand
GAGAAGGCCAACCCTTGTCTCTTCACGAGTCACATTAATCAGGATTTCACTG
Organism: Nitrospirota bacterium; assembly: GCA_029883145.1. Lineage (GTDB taxonomy): Bacteria > Nitrospirota > Thermodesulfovibrionia > Thermodesulfovibrionales > SM23-35 > VGWZ01. The sequence continues at coordinate 4,651 of JAOUJR010000171.1, read as the reverse complement.
TCCACTGTAAGCTCCGCTCAATGGGGGTGACCCATCCATTATCCCATCCATAAAGGGCAACTCTTGTTATGTCCAGTTCATCTATGGGGACATTAAAGACTTTGGGAAGAAGTTCATTGAGTCTCACCTTTATATCTCCCTGGTCTGCCACTATTAAATTTATCATATTTTCACTTATCATTCTTGCTGTTTCTACCATATCCCTGAGGTTTACTCTATATTTTTCTCTGGACACACTCATCTCTTTTTCTGATAAAAATGTATGAATGTGGGATAAATCTCTGCCTTTTATTTCATATTCATATCTTGTGATTAAATTGCTCAGAGATTTTGTATTCTCTGCTATCACTACCATATCCTTTATATCTATCCCTTCGGGGAGTACACTGTTCAGTCTCCTCATAGTTATAACTATATCAAAAGGCGGTATTATTTTCATATCAAAATACTCACTGAGCCCTCTGATGCCTACACCGAGTGGAGGGCCAAAAGACACCTCTAAATGTGGGTGAAACCCTTGTGAATACTCAATGGAAATTTCCGCTCTTCTTAAAGCCCTGAGCAATGTTGTCATGAGTTCAAGATGCGAGAGATATTTCAACCTGCCTGTCTTGGAGAATTCTACTCTTATATTTAAAGGCTTAAAATGTCTTACGTTGAGATGTTGAGATGTATTTTCTCCTGTTGTACTTCCGATCTTCTCAACTTCTAAGCTTCTCAGCTTCATTGAGTCTTCTTTACATTCAAGTCCACAGAGGTGACAGGTTTTTCTACAGTCAGGCGTGATATCACCTGACAATGCTTTCTGGTGTTCCTTCCACAGGAATTCTTTTTTCACACCAACATCTATATTTTCCCAGGGGAATATGTCTGAACTTTCATACATTTTTTCGGAAAAATCTTCTGCGTTTATACCGGTGAGATTCATTGCCCTTTCCCATTTCTCAAACTCAAAAACTTCTGACCATCCATCAAGCCTGCACCCCTGAGACCACGCTGTTTCTATAAGGAGCGCAAGGGTCTCATCACCTCTGGAAAGAGCAGCTTCGAGGAGACCCATCTTCACATTATGACTTTTTACCTTAAAGCCTCTCTTTACAAGGACATCCTTAAGATACCCTATTTTACTTTTGAGACGTGCAGCAGGGTTCTGTCCGTACCACTGAAATGGTGTGTGGGGTTTTGGAACAAAGGGAGAAATCCCTGCGTGTATATTCACAAACCTTCCTGTATACTGTCTTGCTATTTTGAGTGCCTTAATGACCATTCCGGATATTTTTTCTATATCTTCTTCTGTCTCTGTAGGAAGTCCTATCATGAAATAGAGTTTTATAGTATGCCAGCCTTCTTTAAATAGTGTTTTAAGTGCACGTTCATAGTCGTCTTCAGAAAAATCTTTATTGATTGCTTTTCTGAGCCTCTCGCTGCCTGCCTCCGGTGCAATGGTAAAACCGGTCTTCCTCACAGTCCGAATCTCTTTGAGGAGATCATGGTTAATAGATGCAACTCTCAGAGATGGAAGTGAAAGGGCGATCTTATTTTTTGAAAATCTCTTATTAAGTTCCTTAACAACATGTAAAAGGCAGCTATAATCTCCTGCACTCAGAGATGTTAACGAAACTTCTTCATAACCTGTATTTTTCAAAGAATTCTCTGCGATCTCCAGGACCTTTTCAGGACTCCTCTCACGAACTGGTCTGTAGGTGATACCTGCCTGACAGAATCTGCAGCCTCTTGAACACCCCCTCGAAACTTCTATATTTACCCTGTCATGGATAAGCGGAGTGTATGGAATAATCGGATTAACCGGATAAGGAGCATCATCAAGTGATCCTATGAAACGCCGCTTAATCAATGAAGCCTGTGACTTTGAACTTTGAACTTTGAACTTTGAACGATGGATTAAAGGCACATACATCCCCTCAATCTCAGACAGAGCTAAAAAGAGAGATTCTCTCTTTCCGTCTCCATCTATCTTCCATTGATAAACTATATCAAGTATATCTTTTATAGCCTCTTCTCCATCTCCGATCAAGAAGGCATCGATAAATGGAGACATCGGTGTCGGGTTAACAGTACACGGCCCACCAGCAATAACAAGCGGATAGCGGTGTGCAGTGGATTTATTATTCCTTTCGTCAGTTCTGAGCGGGATTCCACCAAGGGAGAGCATATTAAGAACTGTGGTATATAAAAGTTCATACTGAAGGCTGAAGCCTACAATATCAAAATCTCTTAATGGCCTGTGAGATTCTAAAGATGAGAGGGGTATGCCCTTTGTCTTCATCTCAGCCTCAAGGTCAAGCCATGGAGAGAACACCCGTTCAGCAGACGCATAGGGAAGGTCGTTGATTATTTTGTAAAGTATCTTGAGTCCGAGATGAGACATCCCGACCTCATATACATCAGGAAACGCAAGTGCAATTCTTACTGCAGCTTTCTTATGGATGGAATTGATTTCGTTATTGATATAACGGCTTGGTTTCAGAAAAGACGAAAGATTCATAGCTAAGAATACCACCTTAAAACTTTCTTTGGCAAGACAGGAGGCAACCTAAAGCCAAGAATTCCACTTGACTATAAATGGGGTTCAATGTTTATGTATAATACATCTATGCAGAATATAAGGTTTTCTCTTCTCCTTTTTTTGGTTATCCTTATTGTATCCTGTTCTGGGAAACCAGCAGTGAAACCTGAAGGACCATTCAATCCTGAAAAGTCACTTGCAAGAGCAAATGAACAGATAGACAAAAAAGATTATGAGGATGCAAGGGCAACACTTCTTGAGATTAAAAACAGGGACCTGTCCAAAAAATTTGCTCCTCTCGCACAGCTCAAGATTGCGGATTCTTATGTAAAAGAGGGTGAGCCTGAATTGGCTGTTATTGAGTACCAAAAATTTCTTGAGGTATATCCTGACCATAAGTATGCCATGTATGCACAGTACCAGATTGCTATGGTCCACTTCGGTCAAATAGAGGGCCCTGAGAGGGGATATAGCGGTGCAGCCAAGGCCCTTGAAGAATTTGAGAAACTCAAGAAAATGTTTCCAAGAAACCCCTATAGAGAGATTATAGATATCAGAATCGAGAATTGCAAAAATATAATTGCAGATTACGAATTTCTTGTTGGGGAGTTCTATTACAAAAAAGAGTCGTATAATTCAGCAATAGCCAGATTCGATGGATTGATGAAAAAATACCCTCATTACAAACGTGAAGCTGATGTGATGTTTTATTGCGGAATGTCTTATAAAAAACTGGGACAGAAAGAAAAAGCTATAGAGTATTTGAATCGTCTTATCGAGAAGTATCCAAATTACAAGATTATCAAAGTTGCAAAGAAAGAACTTGCTACTATCAAATAAGCTTACAGAGCACAAACATTTTTTCAAATAGTGTGAGGTGTTTTTGAGTCTATTATAGTTTGAGATATGAATTGAATTACTATCCCTCATTTATCAATCTGAAAAGCAAAAGGGCTGTTGTGGTCGGAGGTGGCAAGGTTGCAGAAAGAAAAATCCTTACTCTCCTCAAGGCCGGTGCATGCATAACAGTCATAAGTCCTGAAATTACAAAGAGACTCGAGAAAGAAAAAATCAAAAAAAATATAAAACATATTTCCCGGCACTATAGAAAAGGCGATCTCAAAAACTCATTCGTTGTCATTGCTGCAACAGATTCCCCTGTCATGAACACAAAGGTCTCTGAGGATGCACCGTACCTGGTGAATGTTGTTGATACCCCGTCTTTATGCAATTTTATCGTCCCTTCGGTTATAAAGCGAGGACATTTAACTATTGCGGTCTCAACCAGTGGTGTGAGCCCTGCCCTTTCAAGGGCAATTCGCAAAGAACTCGAAAAACTCTATGGCCCTGAATTTGCTGACTATTTAAAATTATTGAAAAAAATTCGCAAAAGTGCACTGAAAAAAATTCCCGATAAAAAGAAAAGGGCTGGGTTTTTAAAAAGCCTTGCTTCAAAAGAAATTTTTGAGATGCTCAGGAAGAAAGGATTTAAAGATGTTGCAAAGAATCTCTTATCGTTTAATACTACAAGAATCACAATTTAAAATAAGAAAATTACAAAGGAGTTATGCCATGATGATTCGAGTAATCGCATTCAGTATGATTTTGTTGTTTTTTGCCATGCCTGCTTCTGCCCAGTTTGAACAAATCTTCAAAGGGCTGAGCTCTGGTCAGAGAAGTGGACTGAGCGACGTTAAAATTGGTTCTGGTTTAAAAGAGGCATTGCAGATCGGAACTGAAAACGCTGTCAGTTTAACAGGAAGAACTGACGGATATTTTATGAACCAGGCAATCAAGATACTGATGCCAGAAAAACTGAGGAATCTGGAGAAAGGGTTGAGGACAGTAGGTTATGGTCCACAGGTAGATGAGTTTATACTGAGTATGAATCGTGCGGCTGAACAGGCTGCGCCACTCGCGAAACAGATTTTCCTGGATGCAATTGGTGAAATGAGTTTTGACGATGCCCAAAAGATTCTCTCAGGCGGAGATACTGCAGCCACAGATTATTTTAAAACGAAGACTACCAATAAGCTCACCACCGCATTCAGTCCTGTTGTCGAACAGACGATGAACGAGGTTGGAGTTACCCGGCAATATAATGAGCTGGTCGGGCGCTTTCAG
>JAOUJR010000104.1 GCA_029883145.1 Nitrospirota bacterium | reverse complement strand
AAAATGGCTCTCCCTCTTTTGATTTTTTCCATAGAGCAAAATCCATCGGGTTTCTCTTCCTCTCATCCACTTCAACTCTCGCCCCGGCGATCATCTCTTCCATGTCTCTCTTTGACAACTTTCCATATTCAGGAAATTTGTCTACTGCAAAATACACGCTCCCCTCTACCTCATATGCATAGCCTTTATCAATAAGTCCTTTGATAATAGCTATCATTTCTGAAATATGTTCTGTTGCTTTTGGTTCCACATCAGCTCTTCCCACACCAAGTCTGTCCATATCTCTGTAATATTCATCTGTATACTTTCTGGCAACTGCATCCCACGTAATGCCTTCTTGCTTCGCCTTATTGATTATCTTGTCATCAATGTCAGTAAAATTCCTCACATAGTTCACATCTAAACCCTTATGTTTCAGATATCTCCTTATTACATCAAAGACAATCGCGCTCCTCGCATGTCCTATGTGGCAGTAATCATACAAGGTTACTCCACATGCATACATCATTACCTTACCAGGAGATAGGGGCACAAATTCCTCTTTTCTGTTCGTGAGAGTGTTATAAATCCTCATTTTCCCTCCTCTTTTCCCCGTTCTTTCTAATGCATCTATTCTCTTTGAAAGCGCATCTACCTGAGCCTCTAAAGTTTTAATCTTTTCCACTATCGGGTCAGGGAAGTAGTCCATCACCTCAATTAATCCATCCTCGGTAGTCATCCTGATAATTTTCTTTTTGGTAATTCTGCCGGGTACCCCCACACAGACAGAGTTATCCGGGATGGATTTGAGCACCACAGAATTGGCTCCAATGACCACGTTATTCCCAATGGTTATTGGACCGAGCACTTTCGCACCAGTACCAACTACCACATTATTCATGAGGGTCGGATGCCTCTTCCCTTTTTCTTTTCCTGTCCCTCCCAGCGTCACCCCTTGATATAACAGACAGTCTTGCCCTATTTCTGTTGTTTCACCAACAACAACACCCATACCATGATCTACAAAAAACCCTGGACCGATTTTTGCTGCAGGATGAATTTCTATTCCTGTAAGAAACCGTACCACATGTGACAACAACCTCGGGAGTACAGGGATTCCTATTTTCCAGAAGAAGTGATTAATCCTGTGAAAAAAGATTGCATGAAAACCCGGATATGCAAAAATGACCTCAAGACAGGACCGTGCTGCAGGGTCTTTTTTAAAAACAGCCTCATAATCCTTCTTTATTGTACTCCAAAATCCCATGTATAGAAATTATACAATAATCTGCTTGAGTAATTTTTATATCACCACATTTAACAGAAAGGATATGAAGACCTCTATGGTATGATATACCAATGACCGAACCCATCAACATAGACCCCTCTGAACTTAAGGTGATGATTGCTGACTATATGGAAAAGGGCTTTCTTGAAAACATTGTTGACATGTTTAAACACGATGTGAAGCTCTATGAATACATCGGCGACCTCATGAAAGATGAAAGGCTCAGAGTAAGGATTGGTATTTCAGCACTTATTGAGACACTTGCGTTAGAAGACATTGAACACATCCCAAAGGCCATCCCTTCCATCGCCTGTCTTTTGAAGGATCAAAATCCTGTGATGAGATGTGACGCTGCCTATCTGTTAGGCATGATAAGGCATAGAGATTCTCTCCCCTTTCTCAGGGAAGCAACAAATGATGAAGATGCGAATGTGAGCACTATCGCAAAAGAGGCAGTAGAGGAGATCGAATTGGGAATAGTAAGAAGACCGTCCTGGTAAGTCGGGAAAGTAAGAGAGACAGTTTGTTGACTTGAAACCATCCATAGGTTAATATTTCACTATGCATCCACATTCAAACTATGTGCCACTCCATCTCCACACAGAATACAGTCTTCTGGATGGAGCAATAAGGATAAAAGAGCTTGTCGAACAGGCTGTCGCTTACAGGATGCCTGCCGTAGCAATAACAGACCACGGGAATCTCTTTGGTGCAGTAGAGTTTTACAGGCGCGCGATCAAAGCAGGTCTCAAACCAATAATTGGCTGTGAAGTCTATGTCGCACCTGGATCTCGCTTTGAAAAGCGAAATGCCCCTGATGTGGAAGAGGCATCATTCCACTTTATATTACTTGCGAAAGACAACAGTGGATATCGAAACCTTGTCACGCTTGTCACAAAGGCATATACCGAAGGGTTCTACTACAAACCGAGGATAGACCTGAATCTCCTCACTCAATATAGCGGGGGCTTAATCGGGCTTACCTCATGCCTTAAAGGTGAAGTTCCTTATTATTTGCAAAGGGGAATGGTCGATAAAGCCAGGGAGAAGGCACTTGAATACAAACATATTTTAGGTCCGGAAAATTTCTATATAGAGATTCAGGATAACGGTCTCTCTGAGCAGGAAAAAGTAAACAGGATGCTCGTCGAACTTGCGAGGGAACTCCATATAAATGTGGTCGCGACAAATGATTGCCACTACATGAAGAGAGAAGATACAATGGCACATGATGTTTTGCTTTGTATCCAGACAGGGAAGACAATAAAGGACAAAAACCGGCTTCATTTCAACTCAGATGGTTTCTATTTTAAATCACCTGAAGAGATGAAAAATGCATTTAGAGATATTCCTGAGGCAATCCTGAACACAAGGGCTATTGCAGAGAGATGTAATGTTGAATTCAAGTTAGGTGAAACCCTGCTTCCAGTCTATACCCTCCAGAATGGGCAGTCACAGGATGCACTCCTCAATTCACTCTCTTTTGACGGACTGTATAAAAAATTTGGTCCTGAGCCAAAATCAATCTACATAGAAAGGCTCAAAAGAGAACTCGATATAATAAGAAAGATAGGCTATGCATCATGTTTCCTCATTGTGTGGGATTTTATAAGCTACGCAAAGGAGAAAGGGATTCCTGTTGGCCCGGGAAGAGGTTCTGCTGCGGGAAGTCTTGTATCTTACTGCCTTGGCATCACAGATATTGATCCTGTGAAATATACTCTGCTTTTTGAGCGTTTTCTTAATCCGGAAAGGGTGAGTATGCCTGATATTGACGTGGACTTCTGCAAAGACAGGAGGTCAGAGGTAATCTCATATGTTACTGAAAAATATGGGAAAGATCATGTTGCACAAATCATTACATTCGGCACAATGGCTGCAAAAGCAGCAATCAGAGATGTGGGCAGGGCACTTGATTTCCCTTATGCTGAAGTTGACAGGATTGCGAAGCTGGTACCCACTACACTCAATATCACTATTGAAGAGACACTGAAGATTGAACCACAATTAAAAGCCCTCTACGATACGAACCCGAAGATAAAAGAATTGATAGATGTTGCCATACGCCTTGAAGGACTCTGCAGGCATGCATCAACTCATGCTGCTGGAGTCGTCATCTCTCCAGAACCTCTCACAGATTATACACCTCTTTATAAGAGTCCCTCTGATGAGAGCGTTATAACCCAATTTGATATGGGCGCTATAGAAAAAATCGGTCTATTAAAATTCGACTTTTTAGGGCTCAAGACTCTCACGGTAATAGATAAGACGTTGAAGTATATGAAAGACAATGGTAAAGATTTATCGCTCAAAGATATTTCTTTTGAAGACAAAAAAACATACGAACTTCTCAGTTCCGGACAGACCACCGGCATCTTCCAGCTTGAGAGTGCGGGCATGAGAGACCTCCTTACAAAGATGTTACCAAACAGATTTGAGGATCTCATCGCAATTGTTGCTCTTTACAGACCTGGCCCTATCGGGAGTGGCATGATAGACGATTTCATAAAAAGGAAAAAAGGTCAGACTCCTGTGAAATACGAGCTCCCACAGCTCAAAGAAATTTTGGATGAGACATACGGTATTATCCTTTACCAGGAGCAAGTTATGAGCATCGCGAACAAGCTCGCAAATTTCTCTATGGGGCAGGCTGATATCCTGAGAAAGGCTATGGGAAAGAAACGACCGGAAGAGATGGAAAAACTGAAAGAATCTTTCATCCAGGGTGCCCGGGCAAATGGAACATCAGAGAAAAAAGCAAAAAAGATTTTTGATCTAATGGCACTCTTTGCAGAATACGGGTTTAACAAGTCCCACTCAGCTGCATACGCATACCTTGCCTATCAGACCGCTTATCTCAAAACACATTACCCTGTTGAGTTTATGGCTGCTACCCTGAGTTCTGATATGGATAATACTGACAAGATAGTGAAATCAATAAATGAGTGCCGCGAGATGGGAATTGTAATACTCCCACCTGATATCAATCTTTCTGGGAAAGAATTCAAGGTGATTGGGAACTCAATACGTTTTGGCCTTGAGGCAGTGAAAGGAGTTGGATCAGCTGCAATTGATTCTATACTTGAATCAAGAGACACAGACGGACCGTTTACCTCTGTGACAAATTTTCTCGAAAGAGCAGATACGAGGAAGGTGAACAAAAAGGTTATAGAGAGCCTTGTAAAAGCAGGGGCATTTGATTCACTCGGCACGACCAGGGCTGGAGCAATGGAGCTTATGAGCAAGATGATTAATGGGAGTATCAGGGTAAAGGTGTCCGGACAGCAAAGTATTTTTGGCGATGCACCAGAAGAACCCATGGAGAGTGATAAAGAGTGGGATGAATCTGAACTCCTCAAACATGAGAAAGAGGCACTCGGCTTTTATATAACCGGTCACCCACTTACAAAATATAGCAGACAACTCGAAAAGATTTATACAAAAAAGACATCTGAACTTGAGGAAATCCCTGATGGAGAAGAGGTTCAGGTCGGCGGAATACTCAGAAACATAAAAAAGATACAGACAAAGTCAAAAGCCGAGATAATGGCATACTTCACACTTGAAGATGCTGACGGGAGTGTAGAGGTCATTGTATTTCCCCAACTTTATAGAAACAGCCTTCAGTTGCTCCAGAAAGACACATTACTCCTTGTAAAAGGGACTGTGGATAAAACTGAAAAGGGAATAAAAATTGTCTCCACAGAAATATTAAGGTTAGACGAGCCTGAAAATAACTATAGGGTTGAAATTAACCTCAGGTATCCTTTATCTGAAAGGATAAACCTCAGGATGATAAAATCTATACTGTCGAACAGCAAAGGCGACTATGCTCTTTATTTAAGGATATTCCTTAAAGATGCAGAGGCATTAATTGCAACAGGGCTTAAGATATCAACAGACAGTGAAACCATAAACAAGATAGAAGAAATAGCAGGTAAAGGAGCGGTTACCTTCTCATGATCAGATATTATCTTGAATTCGAGAAACCTATAGAAGAGCTTGAGCTTAAGATAGAAGAACTCAAGCGCCTATCTGACGGGAAGGAAATTAATATATCAGGTGAGATAAAAAAACTTGAAAAAAAGACAAAGGAACTCCGTTCCGAGATCTTTTCAACGCTCACTCCCTGGCAGAAGACACTCGTTGCACGACATCCTGACAGACCTTATACACTCGACTACATAAATGTAATTGCAACTGATTTTATTGAATTACATGGCGACAGAAGGTTCTCTGATGACCCTTCAATTGTTGGTGGTGTCGCAAAGATAAACGATGTCCCTGTCATGATCATAGGCCATCAGAAAGGACGTGGTACCAAAGAAAGGATATTCCGTAATTTTGGACAACCTCATCCAGAAGGGTACAGAAAAGCACTCAGGCTGATGAAACTTGCAGAGAGATTCAAAAGACCTGTAATCACTTTTATCGACACACCCGGTGCATATCCTGGTATTGGCGCAGAAGAGAGAGGTCAGGCAGAAGCAATTGCAGTGAATCTGATGGAAATGTCTAAGCTCAGGATACCAATAATCTCTATAGTTATTGGAGAAGGTGGAAGCGGAGGAGCCCTCGCGATTAGTGTTGCAGACAGATTATATATGCTTGAGCATGCAATCTATTCTGTAATATCGCCTGAAGGATGTGCGGCAATACTCTGGAAAAAGGAAAGCATTCTTGGCACCGAAGACTTTACAAGGGCAGCAAACGCTCTCAAACTGACTGCACAGGACCTCCTGAGTTTCAAGGTAATAGATGACATTATCCCTGAACCATTGGGAGGAGCGCACAGAGATCCCGAAGCGACCGCAAAGAAGCTATCAGAAACCGTCTTCTCTGCTCTTGAGGAAATTAAAACAAAAACTCCTGGAAAACTTATAGAGGAAAGATACAAAAAGTTCAGAAAAATAGGAAGTTTCGAGGAAGGAGCTTAACTGGCGCTTTTTATAATAGAGAGGTCTCAAATAAAAATAAGGGTAAAAGCTGATACAAGGAGAAATCAAGTATAGTAAGTTTAACCTGACATTGAGCCCTATTGACATTATTATTCTTCCCTCATACAAAGGCTCAACCCTGAGGGGAGGGTTCGGGTACGCCTTTAAGCGTGTTGT
>JAOUJR010000103.1 GCA_029883145.1 Nitrospirota bacterium | reverse complement strand
GTATTGCTACTTTTTCAGGATCCGTCCGACTTGCATGTGTTAGGCACGCCGCCAGCGTTCGTTCTGAGCCAGGATCAAACTCTCATGTGTAATCAAAAACTGACAAGGGCCTACTCTAAAGTTTTCAAAGAACTCCCCGTAATACCTTGGGGTTTGAGCTATCTGAGGCTCCAATAAAGTGGGTATCTTGATAGATGATTAGGCTTCCCCTGTGCCTAATCAGGCTTTGGGGCATGCATCACTACATCTATACTCTGATTCCCTTTCCTATAGCTGTTCCCTCAGCTCTCTTCAGCCCAAGGTATCACAGAGAAAAAAGTAAACCATTAAGTGGTTTATCTTTTCAAAGAACCACTTGACCTTATAAGATATGCCAAACTTTCTATATATATCATAACATTTTTAAAAAGATAGTCAATAGATAAATATATGATAATATACCAGAATATTGTTAATATTCAAGTAATTTAATGATGATATCTTTAAATATCTTTAATTATCATGGAAAAAATGATTCTACAATGCTTTTTTATGGTTAACAACTATCTTTAATCTTAGTGCTATTTTAAATCTTTAAGAAAAAATTACTCTCCTTTTCTTTACCTATTGTGGATTCAGGGCCATGTCCAGGGAGAATCTTAACTTTATCAGGGAGAGACATCAGTCGTTTAAATGATTTTTTTAATTTTTCAATATCTCCTCCATAAAAATCTGTTCTTCCTACAGAGCCGGCAAACAATGTATCTCCTGTAATCAAAATGCCTTCTCCATAAAGACAGCTCCCTCCAGGACTGTGACCTGGTGTATGGAACACTTCTAATTTCAAATTTCCAATCTCTACTATATTTTCATCTGAAATAAATATGTCAGGTTCCGGCAAGGGATCAAGCTCATAACCCCATGTTGCCGCCTGTTCACGAGCTCCTTTGTAAATCACTTGCTCATCTTGATGAATAACAATTTTTGCTCCTGTTGCCTCTTTTATATCAATGACAGCTCCTATATGATCAAGATGCGCATGTGTACAAAATATATATTTTACTTTAAAACCATTTTCATTAATTAACTCAAGAATTCTGTCAGGTTCATCACCCGGATCAATGACTAATGTCTCTTTTGTGATTTCGTCTGCAATAATATAACAGTTACTTTCAAGTGGACCGACAACAAGTTTTTTGATAATCATGTCATCTCCAGTTTTATTTTAATTTTTCAGTGAATATAACTGATTGGATTTAATAGGTCAATAGACCAAACCACAGGATTTACTGCCCAAGTAGTGAATTTAGTATGAATTTTAAATGATAAATGTTGAAAGGTTTTAAGAGAAAATAATCCGCCCCTGCATTTAAAAGCTCAATTTCCTTATCTTCACAGCTCATCCCTATAATTGGTAATGATACGTCGAAGCTCCTGATTCTTTGGATTAACTCTATCCCATTCATATGTGGCACATTCAGGTCTGTAATCAATAGGCTGCAAGGTTTGTCCTTGAGGATATCCAAGGCCTCTATACCATTGCTGGCTACAATAGTCTCATAACCATTAAAAGAAAGAAATTCCTTAAGGAGCTCCTTAATATGCTTCTCGTCTTCTACTACCAAAATCTTTTTATCCAAGAATTTTGGCACAGCGCATAATACAACTAATGGTTGTTTTTGTCAATTGAAAATTACAACTATGAGATGATAGACTTTACACCTTTGACAAATTCAAAATTGAATAGTCATCAAATTTAGAGATATATGACCTTAATGGTAAAAGGATTCAGGAAAAATATCGGTGAGACAATAAAAAAGTACAGGCTTGCTACCCATATGTCTCAGATGGAGCTCGCCGGAAAGATTGGTATTTCTTATCAGCAACTACAAAAATATGAAAAGGGGATTAATAATATTTCTATATCCCGCCTGAAACAAATATCTGAAGCCTTAAAGATTCCGATTAGCAGCCTTCTCGAAGGCCAGGAAACTGAGAGAGTTGCAGAGGATATCAGTGAATATGGCTTAAGTAAAGAAGAGAAAACACTCCTCGACCTTTTTCGCAAGATTGACAATAAAGATATCAGACGTGGTCTTATCCTTGAGTTAAAGGGAATAGTAGAAATTTTAAAAAAGAAATAAGTCCTCTGATTATTGTTTGAATTTCCGCTTTACCATCTCTATCACATAAAACCCCTCCTCACTCTTCAGGAGATAACTTAAGAAAAGATATATTCCAATACATATCGCAATTGTTCCACTCAGGTAGAACGCTTTATTAAGTGTATTACCATGAATCTTCCATAACTCACCTTGAAGCAGCATCGCACCAATGACTCCCATAATAACTGCCGCAAAAACGGTTTTTACAAAAGAATGTAAAATTTTCCGTGTATCAATTTTTTCGAGTCGCCTGCTCAGAAAGAAAAATAAAAGAGAGAAATTCACACATGAAGCAATGCTATTCGCAAGTGCAAGCCCTCCATGCTTCAGTGGTTTCATAAGTATGACACTCAGAATAATATTGACTGCTAATGCAATTACTGCAACCTTTACAGGTGTCTTTGTGTCCTGCATCGAATAAAAACTTGCAGTAACTACTCTGACACCAACTATAGCCCATATCCCTATCGAATAAAATAAAAGAGCCTGAGCAGTACCTATTGTGGCGATATAATCAAATTTGCCTCTCTGAAAAAGGATATTTACTATTGGCTCTCTGAGGGCAATTAATCCGACCATTGCAGGAACTGTAATAAAGAAAAGCAGTCTCAATGCAAATGAAAAATCTTCACTGAGTTTGCCAAACTCTCTTTTTACTGCATGTTCTGACAGTGTGGGAAGCACAGCCATTCCCATTGCAACACCGAATATTCCAACAGGAAACTGGATAAGCCTCATGGAATAATAAAGATAGGTAATGCTCCCTTCAGGCAGAAACGAAGCAAGGATAGTACTCACAAAAATATTGATCTGTGCAACAGCCATCCCCATTGTGGCAGGAAGAATAAGCAGAGACATTTTTTTGAGACCAGGATGTCTTAAATCGGGATAGGGCATAAGGCTAAACCCATTTTTAAAAAAAGAGGGAAGTTGGAAGACAAACTGTAGAAGACCTCCTACTGTAACTCCTATTGCCACTGCAACAATCGGCTGTGTCATTCTTAATGCAAAGATGACAACCGCGACAATAATCGCAATGTTGAGCATTGCTGGTGCAAGTGAAGGGATAAAGAAAACGCGCTTTGTATTTAATGCTCCCATTATAAGAGCAGCGAGACTGATGAACAAAAGAAACGGGAACATCACTCTGGTAAGAAGGACAGTTAAAGAAAATTTTTCAGGCGTATCGAGAAATCCAGGTGCTATAGCGGTAACAATTGCAGGAGCAAAAATAACCCCTGCGAGACATATTAAGCCTGTAATTATTACGATAAATGTAAAAATAACTCTGACAAGCCTTTTTGCTTCTTCTTTCCCTTGCTTTGTATGGTATTCTGTGAGGACGGGGATAAGCGCAGAAGACATAGATCCCTCTGCAAAAAGTTCTCTTAAAAGATTTGGAATCCTGAACGCAACAAAAAATGTATCTGCTATGCCTGTTGCTCCAAAGAACTTTGCGAGGATCATGTCCTTTATATAGCCTGTGATTCGGCTGATAAAGGTCGCAATGCCCATAAGCCCTGCTGCTTTTGCGATGCGGTGCCTTTCCTCCATACAAACAGAATTATATCACACAAAGAGTTGCAAGAGTCCGTTTAACTCCTATAAAATCTGAATATGAGCATGCTGACCAAAATAGTAGAGAAGAAGAAAGAAAGGCTGAATCTTGCAAAGACAAAAGTCTCCTTTCGCGAGATTAAATCAAGGACATTAAATGTTGAAAAACTAAGAGATTTTAAGACTGCAATAAAACGAGAATCCGGCCCTATAAGGCTTATTGGAGAGATAAAAAAGGCTTCACCTTCAAAAGGAATCATCAGAAAAAACTTTGACCATGTCTTAATAGCCAGAACATACGAAGAAGAGAGGGTTCACGCAGTTTCTGTTCTTACAGAAGAGGATTTCTTCATGGGAAATCTTACATTTCTTCCTGAGGTGAAGAAGGTAGTAACAAAACCCATTTTAAGGAAGGATTTCATATTTGATGAATATCAGATTTATGAGTCAAGGGCACACAAAGCCGACGCAATTTTGTTAATAGCCACAATACTCGATAAAAAACAGGCTCATGAATATGTGCATCTCTCAAAAGAGCTTGGCTTATCTGTGCTTTTTGAGGTACATAATTTCAAGGAACTGGAAATTGCACTCCTGATAAATGCTGATATAATTGGTATCAACAATAGAGATCTGGATACTTTATCACTTGATATCCAGACTACTTTTGAATTAAGGAAAGAAATCCCTTCTCATAAGATTATTGTTAGCGAAAGCGGGATAAAAACACGGGAAGACGTGAGAAGACTTGAAGATGCAGGTATTGATGCAATACTGATAGGTACAGCCTTCATGGAAACAGAGGATATCAGCAAGAAGATTGATGAATTAATGGGGAAAGGGTAATATAAAAATTACATGCCAGTTAAGGTAAAGATATGTGGAATAACGAATCTTAATGATGCGGTAGCTGCAGTTGATTTTGGTGCAGATGCTCTCGGTTTTGTTTTCTTTAAGGAAAGCCCTCGTTATCTATCCCGTAATGAAGCAGGTGCGATAATCAGATCGCTCCCTTCTTTCATCACAACTGTAGGAGTTTTTGTGAATGAAAGTACTGAAAGTATTGAAGAGATAATAAAATTTACAGGGATAGATGTGGTCCAGCTTCATGGTGACGAACTGCCAGCGAAGTGCGATCTTTCAAGGCGTATAATAAAGGCCATAAGGGTAAAATCCCTTGAAAGCCTCGACCCACTCAAAAACTATACATATAAAGTTTCTGCATTTTTACTTGATACATACACACCTCACAAACTTGGGGGTACCGGCCAAACATTTAACTGGGATATTGCCTCAGATGCCAAACAATTTGGTAGGATTATACTCGCAGGAGGTCTCACACCTGATAACATAGCTGAAGCGGTGAGACATGTCAGACCTTACGGAGTAGATGTAAGCAGCGGAATTGAGTTAGAAAAAGGGAAGAAAGACCACAAAAAGATGAAGTTGTTTATTGAGAGGGCAAAAAGAGCATAAAAAAGCTCTTAGCTCTTCGCTCTTAGCTTTAAATCAGAGCAAACTCTTACCACAGTCTTGACATTTCCTCTCGGATTGAAATCTCCAGTGACTTCCAAAAATCTCGGTTTTAATCTCTTCTCGAGTTCTGAATATATCTTATTGGTTACCTCTTCATGAGATAAATAAACATTCCGAAAAGAATTTAAATAAAGCTTAAGGGACTTGAGCTCAACGATTTTTTTGTCAGGTATGTAATTTATTTTGATAGTTGCAAAATCAGGATAGCCAGAACGCGGGCAGAGGCAGGTAAACTCAGGGAAACTAATATTTATCTCATAGTCATGCCTTGAACGCGGGTTATCCCATATTTCTAATACCGCCTTCTTTATTGCCTTTTCTCCATATTTCATGAGAAAATGTAGCATCTCCTCCATAAAAATGTAAAGACTCAGGAAATCCTTATATTAGGTATTGACAAATTCATTTTCCCTTTAGTATGTTATTTACAAGACTTATTCTCCAAGTATAACTTGTATAAATCGTAAAAACCTCCCTGAATAGGCACAGTCCTATCGGGTAATATAAAAACCACCATAGAGAATCAGAGAACCCAAATAGGAGTTTAATAACTATGGAAAATCCCAGAAGGAATTCAATGACGGATAGTATCCCAATTTCGGAACTTAAGGAAAAGACTATTGATGAACTCACAGATGTTGCACGAGAACTTAAAGTAGAAGGCGCCAGTGGCATGAGAAAACAGGACCTCATATTCGCAATACTCCAGGCACAGACAGAAAAAACAGGATATGTATTTTCAGCAGGGGTGCTCGAAATTCTCCCTGATGGATTCGGCTTCCTAAGGTCACCTGATTACAGCTATCTGCCAGGCCCTGACGACATATATGTATCACCATCACAGATAAGGAGGTTTAACCTCAGGACAGGTGATCTTGTCTCAGGCCAGATAAGACCACCAAAAGAGAGTGAGAGATACTTTGCACTTTTAAAGGTAGAGGCTGTAAATCATGAACCACCAGAAGAAAATATAAACAGACCATTATTCGATAACCTTGTCCCCTATTACCCAACAGAAAAGATAAAGCTCGAATACGACCATAACGATTATTCAATGAGGGTAATGGACCTCATCACACCTATCGGAATGGGACAGAGAGGTATGGTAGTTGCAGCGCCGAGGACAGGCAAAACCATGCTTCTCCAGTCTATTGCAAAAGCTATCAAGAAAAACCACCGAGATATTC
>JAOUJR010000102.1 GCA_029883145.1 Nitrospirota bacterium | reverse complement strand
ACCGTCGACGACGATCCCCGCAGGATGCAATATCTCCTGGATAACCCCTATGAGTTTCCGGATATCCATATATCCCTCGAAATCGTACTACTTTATCTTCATTTTATCAATTGACAAGAGTTAAATCTATCTTTTAATGAGACATAAGCAAGAGAAATACCAGCATACAACAAATTGATTTTATTGAGATTTTAAAAATGAAACAGTAATTGCGTAAGGCAATTTGTCTTTTGTCAGGACAAATTGCCTGAAGGGTGTCACATTAAAGCTTTCTTCTCTTCTAAGAATTAAAGAACCTCATTCAAGCTCGGGATTCCACTCCTGCATCCTACCTTTGTACATTTCATCGCAGCAAAAGCTGAGGCAAATGGCAGAAAATGCAAGTCCGGGTCAGTAGTGACAGGTTAAGGTTAAGGCTGAGGTTGAGATAACTAAGATAAGACAGGTTAAAGTTGAGGCTGGGGCTGGGGCTGAGATAACTGTTTACTAATCACAAAATACAATTCACGAGAGCATTTTTTAAAAGCTTCCTCGCGAGAGGCGACGGATGATGCGAATGGCGTCCTCAACTGTGTTCGCTCCCTGGATGAAATCCATATCCTCTTTGCTGATGGTACCCTCGGCAAGCATTGTGTCGCTCATGAAACGGCGGAGATGATCCCAAAAGTCCCTGACCATACCCACGACCGGGAAGCGCTCAAGCTTTCCGGTCTGAGCAAGTGTGATCACTTCGAAAGCCTCATCAAGCGTGCCGAAACCACCGGGCATTACGACAAAGGCCGAGGAGTACTTTACGAGCATTACCTTGCGCACGAAAAAGTGCTCAAATTCGATGAACTTATCAAGGTATGGATTTGGTTTCTGCTCCATGGGAAGTTTAATATTGCAGCCGAGACTCAAGCCTCCACCTTCCTTGGCACCCCGGTTTGCAGCCTCCATAATCCCTGGGCCGCCTCCGGTCATAACAGCATAGCCTGCAGTGGCGAGCGCGCGCCCAAGTTCGCGGGCGAGCTCGTAGTAGCGATGTCTCTCCTGAAAGCGAGCCGATCCGAAAACAGTAACGCATGGACCGTCAAAATCGAAGCTTTCGAAACCATGCACGAACTCCAGGAAGAATCTTACCGCACTCTCAAGATCTTCGCCCCGTTTCCGGCGGCCTGAGAGAAAAAGTTTCTCTGCTCCCTCAACCTGGCTGAGCAGCGAAGAGGACTGTATGATTTCTGACAATCCTTTATAATTCATTGCGGTTCTACCCTCCAATTATTAGTTGATAAATAGGATATGAATATTCTTTTTCATTTCACTCGAATCCTTGAACCCTTTTATGCATTTTCACTATCAATTTTTAGAGGTGCAGCGTGCCATATCTTTTCGTTGAACTCACGTATGGATCGGTCAGATGAGAACTTTCCCATCCGCGCAACAGTGAGTATCGACATATTCGTCCACTTTTCCTGATCTCTGAACGCCGCGCTCACACGGTCCTGGCAGTCAATGTAGGACTGATAATCGGCAATGACCATATGCTCATCACGACAGAGCAATGAGTCAACAAGAGGCTTGAACAGATTTATGTCTTTTTTGGAAAAGAATCCTGAACTGATAAGATCGACCACTTCTTTCATGTCCGGATTGGCATTATAGTATCCCATGGGATTATAGCCATGAGATTTCATGTTGGAAATCTCTTCTGCAGTCAACCCGAAGAGGAAAAAGTTCTCGGCACCCACCTCCTCACAGATTTCAATGTTCGCTCCGTCTAATGTCCCTATCGTTAATGCACCATTCATAGAGAATTTCATACTCCCTGTACCAGATGTCTCTCTCCCTGCTGTAGAGATCTGTTCGGAGAGATCAGCAGCCGGATAAACATTTTGACTATTCTTTACATTAAAGCCGGGGGAAAAAACAACTTTCAGGCGTCCTGCCACGTCTGGATCATTGTTCACCACTTCGGCAACGGAATTGATCAGTTTTATGATGAGCTTCGCTATGAAATAGCCAGGAGATGATTTACCTCCAAAGATGAATGCGCGTGGAGTGATGTCTATCTGAGGGTTTTTCTTAATTCTATTATAGAGCGTGATTATGTGAAGAACGTTGAGGTGCTGGCGATTGTATTCATGGAGACGCTTCATCTGAATGTCGAAGAGCATGTCAGGGTTAACGGAAATTCCAGTCCGGTCAGAAATGATCTTGGCGAGAACACATTTGTTTTCATACTTTACCTGCTGCCATTTTTTTATAAAGTCCGGGTCATCAGCAAAGGGTTCAAGCTGTTCTATTTCTTTTAGTTGACTGATCCAGCGGTCTCCGATTGTATTCGTAATAAGTTCAGTAATCCCTGGATTACTGAGTACAATCCAGCGCCTCGGTGTCACACCGTTGGTGACGTTGAGAAACCTCTCAGGATATATCTCATAAAAGTCGGGGAGTATGGTCTTCTTAAGCAACTCTGAATGGATTTCTGCAACTCCGTTTATTGCGTGACTCCCTAAACTTGCAAACTGTGCCATCCTGACATATTTCTGATCACTCTCATCGATGAGGGAGAGACTGGTGAGTTTGTCATTATTGTCAGGATACCTTAACCATATCTCGTCAAGGAAGCGCCGGTTTATCTCATAAATAATTTCAAGATGTCTCGGGAGGATACCTGAGAACAGGGTAAGAGGCCACTTCTCGAGGGCTTCAGGTAAAATTGTATGGTTTGTATATGAAAAAGTGTTCTGTGTGATGTACCATGCTTTGTCCCAACTCACCAGATGTTCATCCACCATGAGTCTCATCAGTTCAGCCACGGCGATTGCGGAATTGGTGCCATTCAACTGCACTGCAAAGGATGTAGAGAAGTTATAGATGCTTTTCCAGCGCAAAAGGTGCAAACGGATCATGTCCTGGAGAGCACAGGAGACAAAGAAATACTGCTGCGCCAGCCGTAACTGTTTGCCGACGTATGGTTCGTCATCGGGATAGAGGATCTTGCTGATCGACTCTGAGGCAATCTTCTCGTTCACTGCACCAAAGTAATCACCTATGGTGAATGCTTCGTAAGCAAAGGATTCGATGGCCTCTGCCTTCCAAAGACGCAACAGGTTTGTTGTCGCAACTCTATATCCGGAAACGGGTGTGTCATATGCAGTCCCCTTGATAGAAAATTTGGGAATCCAGCGCACCCGGAAACAGTCATGCTCGTCATAACACGATTCGGTGCGGCCGCCGAGACTCACATTGTAGGTGATCTCGGGTCGTGGAATCTCCCAGGGGTTACCCTGGCGAAGCCACTTATCGGTCATTTCAACCTGCCAGCCGTCCTGAATCTCCTGATCAAAGGTGCCAAATTCATAGCGAATCCCGTACCCGATTGCAGGAAGCTCGAGAGTTGCAAGTGAATCCATGTAGCAGGCTGCAAGCCTCCCAAGACCACCACTACCAAGCCCGGGCTCTTCCTCCTGCTCGGTAAGTTCGTGTAAATGAAGACCTAATCCTTTTACAGCCTGAAAGACCTCATCATAGATGCCGAGGTTAATGAGGTTGATTCCGAGTTGTGGTCCCATGAGAAACTCGGAAGACAAATACGCAACGACCGTAATATCTTCCGTAAAGTTCTGGAGTGTTTTAATCCATCGTTGAATCATCCTGTCCCTGACTGTATACGCAAGTGCCATATACCAGTCGTTCCGGGTTGCAGCATGCGGAACCTTTGCAAGATGGAAGAAGAGATTATCAAGAATCGATTGCTTGATCGCTTCCGTGCTTAACCCGGTGCGGCTATCCTCACGCTGTTTCTGCGATGGTGTGGAGGTTACATTCCTCTTTTCCTGCATAGAATATCTCCAAATGATTTACGAGCACTTCTGCATATCCTTCACTAAATTCCTGTAAGTATTATACATTATACCTTTTTTCAGCATCCCTCGGAACGTCAATCATTTGGCTTTTCCCTCAATGCTCCATACTTTGACTCAACTAAATGGACGGGAGTCTCAACATAAAATAAATAATTTTGTTATAATATACATATAAATGGTTTTAAAATTCAGCTTATTTGTATTAAAAATCTCATGTTTTCATCTTGTCTAATTTCTTCATATTGTTAAATATCAAGCGGAAGTTTACTGCATAGTAAGCTGTAAAAACCTTGGGGTTATGCAGATAAAGTTAAAAAACTTATTGTAAGGAGACCGATGAAAGAAAAGGATATTATTGAAGAGATTATAGATACCGGGAAGAGGCGTGGAAGTATTACGTATGAAGAGATAAATGATGCTCTTCCCTCAGAATATTACACTCCGGATGAGTTAGAAGATCTTATAGACCTTTTGCATGATATGGGAATTGAAGTGATAGATGAACAGGAAACTGACACTCCTGAGGATGAAATTTTAGTTTCTGAGGAAAAAGAGGAGTATGATGAAACAGAGGACCTTATTCAAGCATATTTCCATTCGATGGGAAATATCTCGATACTCACAAGGAATGAAGAAATAGAGCTCGCGAAGATATTGGAAGAGGGGGAAAAGATAATAAAAGGGGTCGTGACACAACTGCCTTTATACAAAAAACTTGAAGCGAGTTTAGATGGCAAAGACGAAGAGAACCTGAAAAATACAGATGAAGATAAAACAGATGAAGTTCTTGAAATGAGCTTGAAAGTACTTGACAATCTTATACTAAAAATAGCCGTAGCAGAGAGAAAGGTTGCAAGATATGGCACGTTAAAAGATTTAAAAAAATTAATACATGAAAAAAAGAAACAGGATATTAATTCTATAAAACTTACTGCTCTTGCAAAGGAAATTCAGAGTGAATATAGGCACGTTGAATCAGAGGTTGGGATAAAGATCGATGAATTGAAAGAGAAGTGGGAGAGAATAACAAAAGCAAAAATCCTTGTGAGTGAAGCAAAGAATGAATTAATAACCCGTAACCTGAGATTGGTAGTGAATGTTGCGAAGAATTATATTGGAAGAGGTCTTTCCTTGCTTGACCTTATTCAGGAAGGTAATATCGGTCTTATGAAAGCCATAGACAAGTTCGACTACAAAATGGGATTCAAATTCAGCACCTATGCAACATGGTGGATACGACAGGGAATCACAAGGGCATTAATCGATCAGACAAAGACTATCAGAGTTCCTGTACATATGATGGAATTTTACAATAAAGTTACCAGAGCGTCCAGGGAATTAACTCAACAGCTTGGAAGAGAACCGAATAAAGAAGAACTTGCCAAAAAATTGGAAGTATCAACGAAAAAAATCGAAGAGGTATTTAAGGCAATACAGGACCCAATCGCGCTTCAAACTCCGATAGGAGATGAAGATTCAAAGATCGAGGATTATGTGAGTGATAAAGATAGTCCTTCCCCATACTCTGATACAGAAAGAAATAATGTCACCGAGCAGATACTGAAGGTTCTCCAAACTCTCACTCCAAGGGAAGAAAAAATCATAAGAATGAGATTTGGTATAGGATTTGATAAAGACTACACCCTTGAAGAAGTAGGGGGACACTTTTCTATTACTCGTGAAAGGGTAAGGCAAATAGAGGCAAAAGCGCTGAGAAAACTGAAACATCCAAACAGACGCAGTGCATTGAAGGTATTAATTGATTAATTTTTATCCTGTAGCCTTTCTAGTGTCCTTGTCTGTAACATTCTTTACACTGTCATTGCGCGGGACAGAGTCCCGAAGCAATCTCAATACGAGATTCCTCGCTCGATGCGACCTCGGAATGACAAAATAAAGTCATTTAGCAGACACACAATAGTAGAAATCTTAAGGCTCTTTCCGGCCTTTTGCTTCATTCATTTTCTCGAACACCTGCTGTAACACTGCAAACAATTCATCAGACAATTGCTGCATATCCTCCATTCTTTCGATAGCCTTGAGAATAAGGTTGCGTAAATCATCCTCTGAAACAGATGCATCCAAAAGTTCCAATGTTCCCTTTACCGTTATTATGTGTTCGCTCATCTTGTCTGATATTTCTTTCAGTCTGTTATTGATTTCTGACATATACTGCCACCCCCATTAAATTGACTTAAACGAAACTCAATACTCATCAACAATATACTATTATATTTCATTATTATTTTATGCATAGATGCTGTGTTATAATTAATTTTATGTCATATCGTGCCTGGTTTCAATGCATCAATCAGCAGTGCCTGGCGAGCTATCCGCTCGACTCGATCGTCTATCGCTGCAAGACATGCGGTTCGCTGCTGGAAGTGCAGCACGACCTTCACGCCCTTGCCAACCGCGATGCAAAGGCGTGGATGAAGCTGTTCGAGGAACGCTACAAGTCCACCGAGTGGCCCTACGGATCCGGCGTGTGGGGTAAAAAAGAATGGATCCTGCCGCAGATTAACAACAACAACATCGTGTCTCTCTACGAGGGCGGCTCCAACCTGTTCTGGGCCGAGCGTTTCGGCAAGATGCTTGGC
>JAOUJR010000101.1 GCA_029883145.1 Nitrospirota bacterium | reverse complement strand
TTTAGTAAGGGCACTTTGATATGAAATACTTTCAGAAAGTTGAACATCTCCTTGGGTCGAAAATCAAAGGAATATCTTTAAGCGACTTTGGAGAGCCTCTCATATCGAAGGTATGGCATACACTCCTGAGCAGGGTACTCTCAATTGATGGTTTGCACATTTCTTTTGTCACGAACGCCCTCCTTTTAGATAAGCATCTTGATGAAATCCTGGATCCAAGAATATCGATAGCAATATCCATTGATGGTGCTTCTGAAAAAACATATGGCTATTTCAGGGGAAAAAACAATTTCTCTAAATTTATTGCGAATCTCACCCTTTTAAAGAATCTGAAGGACAAGAGAGGAGTCAGTTTTCCTTACATAATCTTTATCTTCACCGTTTCAAGGATAAACTGCCACGAATTGACAAGTATCATAGAACTTGCGAAAACATTTGGTGTAGAAACTGTTATTGTGCAATTCCAGCTTTTCTTTAACCCTGAACGGTTTGAGCGAGAGTCTCTTTATTTTGCACAGGACGACTATAATAGAAATATTGCGTTCGCCAGAAGAAAGGCTTTAGAGCTGGGAATCAATCTTATCCATCCTGACTCATTTGACGGGGAAACAATTTTTCCACGAGATTCTTTTACCAACTCCTGGCTCGGCAGAGATAAAGAAGGGTCAATACAATGTTTTTCTCAACTTTCAACATGTTATATAAAACATAATGGTGTGGTTGAAGCATGTTGTGCCCCTAACCATTATGTCATGGGTGATTTGAATTCCAACTCCTTAGATGATATATGGCACGGTTCTTATTACCGTGAGCTTCGTCTCGCTTTTGACCGGGGAGAATGGCCTGATAGGTGCAAATACTGCAATATTATCCAGGCACTTGATGTTCATGACAAAAGGGCACACCTTGTTGAAGTTCTTGCAATGAACTCTAATCCTGTGTCATTACCGCAGAAGTATCATATATCTAAAATTGACCGCATGTATAAAGAAGCTCTTTCTTTTCTACCCAAAAACCATAAAAAAGCTTTCAACGCATTATCGCATGTGGTCACCCTTGACGAAAACTTATATGAAATCGGCAATACAACAGCCTGTTTATATGGCATGAGTGGTAATATAGAGAGAATGCATGAACAACTGGGGAAAAGCCTAAAAATCGCACCAAAGGATCCAATCATTATAAGAAATTATGATACAATTGGGGAGTTAATAAAGAAACATTGGTTCAGGAGAATGTTAAAATTGTAATTGTATGACTACTATCGAGGCACATAATCTCACAAAAGTTTATAAACTTTATGACAGGCCATCGGCAAGATTTAAGGAACTTTTTTTAAAGAGAAACTTTCATCGAAATTTTTCTGCGTTAGACAATGTGTCTTTCACTGTCAAACAGGGAGAAACTCTTGGAATTATTGGTGAAAACGGAGCGGGAAAAACCACTCTCTTAAAAATACTTTCGAAGACCTTATCTCCCACATATGGACAATTCACAGTACATGGGAGGGTTTCTTCACTCCTGGAACTTGGGTCAGGATTTCACCCGGAATTTACAGGCCTTGAAAATATTCACTTTTACGGCTCACTTCTTGGGATAGACAAAAATCAGATGAAAGAAAAAATAGACGAGATAATCGCATTTTCTGAATTAGGGGATTTTATAAATTATCCTGTCAAGACATACTCTTCCGGCATGTTCGTCAGGCTTGCTTTTTCAGTAGCCATTGCGGTGAGGCCGGATACCCTTATCGTTGATGAAGCGCTTTCGGTGGGAGATTTACATTTCCAGAAAAAGAGCACTGACAGAATTATGTCCATGAAGGAGTCGGGTGTCACCATAGTCTTCTGCTCTCATATGATGTACTTTATCAACAGACTATGTGACAGGGTCATATGGCTTAAAGAAGGGAAAGTTCAAATGGAAGGTCATCCCCACGAAGTAACACAGGCTTATGAAACGTATCAACTGAAGAAACAAAGCAATGAAAACGGTCAAAACGAAACACAACTTCACGAAAAGCATATCGGGGTATCCCCTGTCATAATTAGAGACATCTTCATTACGCCTTTTCCATCTGTTCAGTCTGGTAATAACTTGAATATCGAGATATCCATCGAGACCTCTGATAATTCTACACCTTACAAAGTAGGAGTGATTTTAAAGAGAATCGATGGTATAGATATCATTGGCATAGGAACAAAGGATTACGATGCCTTTACAGGCAGCCGGAAGGTGACGCTTTGCTTTCCCTCTCTTCAACTGAAAGAAGGTACTTTTTTTGTAGAAGTATATACCATGGATGATAAATTCGTTCACATATTTGACTTAAAGCCTTCACCTTCCTTTACCATTCCAAAAGAAACTGTTGAGTTAGGGTTCATGAATCTCCCTTACAAATGGATAATCTGAAATCTATATCCTTAAGAAATAAGCCTAAAGTGCTCTTTATCTTGCCTGCCTCTGAAATAGGAGGGGCGGAAACCAAGACATTTAACCTCCTTCACTCTCTTCAGTCTTTTGACAGAGTTTTAGTCACACATTCCTCAATTCAAAACTATTATTCAAAACTTGATATTAAGAAATATACATTTGAAAATTTTAACTGTATGTTTCCTCATATATTCTCCCCGAACAATATATTCACCTATGCAAAGTCCATCAAAAAGATTTCGGATTATGAAAAGCCCGATATCATTCTCGGTATCATGCACTTTGGTGCTCTCTTTGTTATTGCAGCACATGATATTTTCTTCTTAAAAGCTTATTCGGTTATCACTATTGAGGGGAATATCTCAGCATATTTTGAGACCATTCATCGCCCCCCTTCATTAAAGGAAAAGCTCTTGATTAAATATTGTCTTGCAAGGGCTAAGGGTATTATTGTCCCCTCGGAAGGAGTAAAAGGAGATCTCGTGAATAATTACGGAGCACGTGAAAAAAAGGTTAAAATCATATACAACGGTATAGACATCGAAAAGGTAAAGGAATCTTCTCATGAGGAAATCCCCTTTAAAAAGGACTGCCCTTGGATAGTCACAGCCTGCAGATTAAATTTTCAAAAGGATTTTTCCACTCTTCTGAGGGCATTCAGAATCGTAAGGGATAAAATAAACTCTAAACTGATTATCATCGGAGATGGAGAGCTGAAAGAATATATTCAAAAATTATCGGTAGAGCTCAATGTTGATAAAGATGTTGTTATGACCGGGTTTCAAGAAAACCCTTTCGCATATATCTCAAAGGGAGACGTGTTTGTACTTCCATCCTTTTATGAAGGGTTCGGCAATGTAATCGTCGAGGCAATGGCTCTCGGGATTCCTGTTATCTCTACTGATTGTCCTTCCGGGCCTGGAGAAATTATTACAGATAGTCAGAACGGATTCCTTGTTCCTGTCGGAGATTTTGAAGGAATGGCTGAGAAATGTCTTATGCTTTTAAATGACCACGATTTAAGAAAGAGCATTTTACAGAAAGGACAACAAAGGGCTGAAAACTTCTCTCTACATGCGATGCGGGATGGATTTGAACATTACATGATGGGGATGCTGAAATAATTAGTATGTCAGAAAAAAAACTCACGATACGACTCTATAAGCCTGGCGATGAGCAGGGCATTATAAACCTCTTCAAAGAGATATTTAAAAGAGAGATGACCCTTGAAGAATGGCAATGGAAGTATACAGGCAGGGGGAACAAAAAAGTTTATTCTTCTGTTACAGTTAATGAAAATAACCAAATCGTTGCCCACTATGGAGGCATACCACATCGAATGATGTATCAAGGCAGAGAAGTTTACGGTCTTGCCATTGGTGATGTGATGGTTCAACCTCACTATAGAGAGTTCAAGCTTTTCAGAGAATTAGCAGCTTTGGTTCCTGATGAAGCTGCAATAGATGGATTTATTTTGGGATATGGTTTCCCCCAAGAGAGATTATTGCGATTATCTGAAAAACTCGGTCTCTATGAAAAAATAGAAGATGTTTTTGAGGCAAATAAGGAAGTACAATTTCATAAAAACATGAACCGTCTTCTCTATAAATTCTTTCCTATGACCTACGATGACAAGCGTATAGACATTCTATGGGAATCAGTTAAAAAGGACTTCGGTCTTTCTGTGGTGAGGGATAGGGAATATCTGAAATGGAGATATGAAAAGCATCCTTTATTTTCCTATGAGCTATGGGGACTAAGAAAAAGATGGGGCAGAAGGCTTCAGGGACTTGCAGTACTGAGGAAAGAAGAAGATAAGATGCTTATCATTGATTTTGTCGTCAGTGACAATCTGTTCAGCATCCTTTTCCAAAAAATTGAGAACTATGCGTTTTCCCTTGGGAAAAAGAACCTATCTCTCTGGCATCCTGAATATCTTACAGACAAATTGACTGAGTTGGGATTTTCCATAAACAAGACAGTAACATGTATTCCCAGAACAACCCATGAAAAAGGGCTGAAGAAAGAGGACCTCAAGGGAAAGTTCTTCTATACTATGGGAGATACGGATTTCTTGTAATATAGAGATTTAGCGACGATAAGAGCAACCACTTGGTATTCCTGTCATTGCGAGGTCGTATCGACCGCGGTAATCCCTTCGAAAACTTCAAGATTGCTTCGCTTCACTCGCAATGACACATCCTTTATCGCTGGACGTGGGTAATACATAACATACAGGTTACTTCAAAGAGCGAAGGGCTTTGTCAAGTGCTTCTCGTACCTCTGGCACTGTTTCCTTATCGAATGCGTTTTTCAACTGCTCTTTGCCTTCCTGATCTTGCATTTTTTCGATAGCCTGGGCAGCCTGCAATCTCACACCAGGGTCAGGGTCGCTTAAAGCCTGCCGCAATTCTGGCAAGGCTTCACGAGCGCCTACCTCCTTGAGAAGAACGCCCGCCCATCTTCGGACCCTCTGATTGTTGTCTGAGAGGGCTTTTCTGGCAGCTGGCACAGCCTCGCTGGCTCTGAGCTTTGCCAGAGCTTCAAAGACAGTGATCCGCAGCTCGTCTTGAGGTGTCTGGACAATGGATAAAAGAGGAGGGATAGCCTTCGAATCTCCAAGACGACTAAGAGCACGCGCAGCAGCAACAGGCACGTTTCTTCTGATTGATGCGCGACTTGCAAAAAAGTCTTCTGGTTTGCTTGGGGAAGCCGGCTCAGAACTCTTTTCCTGCAAAGCCTGGATGAGAGCAGGCAGCGCCCGCTCATCCTTTAACTCTCCTAATTGACCTGCTGCTGATGCCCTTGCTGTACCGGGCTGGTCAAAATCCTTGAGAATGCTGATCAGGATTGAGGTTCGGTCAATCCCTTCTCCGCCCAGTTCCAAAAGAGCAGCTCTGGCAGCCAGCCTCACCTTTGGATCTTTGTCTGAAGAGACACGCACAAGCAGATTGCGGCTCTCTGGCATCTTTAGTTTTCCAAGGCCTTCTGCTGAAGCAGCCCGGACTTCAGAGGCCTCCTTAGGATCCTCGATACGTTCTTTAAGGAATGCTGCAACCTTTGCCTTCTGCTTTGACCGAGCCAGCTCTCTTGCAATAGCTGCCCTGAAGATTGCCCTCTCCCCTGAATCTTTAATCACCTCGCACAGGGTCAAAAGGGCTTTCTCATCACCATACTCAGATAGTACCCTGGCAGTTTTAATCCTTGCTCTATCAGACTGTTTTTTATCCTTTACCAACTGGCTGAGTTTTTCAATATCTATATGATTCTTGCCCTGGGCCCTTTCTCCAGCATAACCGTTTACCGGAGAGAGAACCCCGAGAGCAAAGAGCAGTAAAATAAAGGCAATAAAAACTTTCGTTCTTATGGCCTATCTCCCGAAGCAAGTCTATAGATATCGTCTTTATCCAACGGGACAGCGTATATGAATGCCTGCAAAGTGGTGTAGTTCACACCTGCAACCCATCCGACAAATCCTTTGCCAAATGTACCAGCATTAGTAATATCTGCATTCCCGAAACCACCTGGTGTCCCCACTGTGTAAACATCCAGGTCCCTTGCTCCTAACGTAACTGAAGTTGTTGACTGAAGGGCCCCTGCTGAATTATAGACGTTCATGGTGAAATTTCGACTTACTGCGGTAGGGTTCAGAGCGAGAAGATAGGTAGTCCAGCTTCCCTCCCTCGTCCAGTAGGGAAGATTGGCATCATCTTGAGACACCTGGCTCTGAGCTGTGTCTGCCACTAATGCCAGCGCACTATTACTCGTGATGAGGTTGCCGTTATTTGACAAACCAGCGATAAAGGTAACCGCAATATCATCACCTACTGTTCTGGCAAAATAGCACCAACCATAATCGGTAAAGTTTGGCTCCAAAGCATATGCACTCGGCCCAACAACATCCATATCATAGGCAGGAATGCTGATATTTAATCCTCCTGCTGGCCCAATGCGTTGAGAAACCATGTTATAACATTTCATGTTCGCAGTTGTAGTAGAAGATGTTGCATTTGAGACAAGATAATGCGTGTCAAAAGGCCCGGGTGTTCCAGGAA
>JAOUJR010000100.1 GCA_029883145.1 Nitrospirota bacterium | reverse complement strand
GGTACAACCAGAGATATGATTTCTGAGGCATTGAAAGATGCACGCGAACATGATGGAGTAAAAATTGTAAAAATAAGACAGGATGGTCTTAATATAGAGGAACTCCGTCTCTTCGCTGACAACATAAGAGACCGAATCAAATCAGGTGTTATTGTTGTCTCATCAGTTATTGACAGCCAGGCATCTATTGTCTGTATGATCACAAAAGATCTGAAAGGGAGATATCATGCAGGAGAGATCGTAAAAAGTATTTCCATAATTGCAGGTGGTAAAGGCGGCGGGAAACCTGAAATGGCACAGGGAGGCACACGAAATATAGAAAAACTGGATGAGGCACTTGAATCAGTATACGACATAATAAAGAAACAAGGGCAAAGTTAAAATTGAAAAAGTGACCAAAGGATGTGTAGTCACTCTCAAAAAGTATCAAATAAAACTGTTCATATCGTCTCATCATAACCGGTTATCAAGACACTGTATCCTTCATCTGCAAGGGTCTTTGCATAGCGAGATGCTTCTTCTTTTGCGGGGAATTTACCAATTCTGACCCTGTAGTATCTGCTGCCATCAATCTCTGCTTCTGTGATATACACCTTGCTATATTTGAGTTCAAGGGCCATCTTGAGTCGTGAAGCATTCGGAAGTTCCTTGAAAGAACCAATTTGTATTGTAAACGGCCCTCTTCTTCCTTGTATATATTTTACTTCTCTCACATACTGAGTATCTCTCCCTGCATATTCAATCCTTACCTTGACAGTACCCGGACCTATGAGGCCGATCTCTTTTGCTGCACCATAGGACAAGTCCAGATCTCTTTCTGCAACAAACGGCCCCCTGTCATTTACAATACAATTGACCGATTTATTATTTGTAAGATTTGTTACAGTAAGGTTTGTTCCAAATGGATAGTCCCGGTGAGCACAGGTCAAAGCATACATATTAAATATCTCTCCTGAAGACGTTGGTTTACCATGAAAATCAGGCCCGTACCATGAAGCAACTGCATAAGTTGCCTTTGGATATGTTTCATAGCGTGCAGGGGCACAGGAGACAAAAACCACTAACAATAATAAAAGTAAACCTCTAAATCCTACGCACCAAATCCTAAACAAATTCAAAAAAAATACCACAAAGTGGTTTATGATTTGAAACATTCAGGATTTGTTTAGGATTTGGAATTTCGTATTAGGATTTCTTTTCACAGGATGTACCTGCTCAGGTCCTCGTCTTTCACAATCTCGGCTAACTTCTCTTTGACATATGTTCTGTCTATTGAAAGTTTCCCGTTTTTCTTTTCAGGTGCTTCGAAGGAAATGTCTTCAAGGAGTTTCTCAAGGACGGTATACAGCCTTCTTGCACCGATATTTTCTGTCTTCTCATTCACAACTGCTGCAATGTCAGCAATCTCATCAATTGCATCCTTTGTAAAATCTATCTCCACGTCTTCTGTAGAAAGCAAAGCAGTATATTGTTTAATCAATGCGTTATAAGGTTCTGTGAGTATTCTGACAAATTCATCCTTACCGAGTGGATCGAGTTCAACCCTTAT
The DNA here is from genome assembly GCA_029883145.1 of Nitrospirota bacterium. GTDB lineage: Bacteria > Nitrospirota > Thermodesulfovibrionia > Thermodesulfovibrionales > SM23-35 > VGWZ01. The sequence continues at coordinate 4,942 of JAOUJR010000100.1, read as the reverse complement.
TGGAAATCTTCCCTGAAGTTCTGGAATCAGGTCAGATGGTTTTGTCATATGAAACGCCCCTGCAGCGATAAAGAGGATATGGTCTGTTTTTACAGGGCCGTGTTTTGTTGCAACGGTAGAGCCTTCAACTATTGGCAAAAGGTCCCTCTGGACACCTTCCCGGGAGACGTCGGGACCGTGTGTATATCCTCTACTCGCTATTTTGTCTATTTCATCAACAAATACAATTCCTGCCTGCTCAACCCTTTCAACTGCCTCTTTTGTCACTTTATCAACATCAATAAGTTTATTTGCCTCTTCTTGCAAAAATATACTTAATGCTTCAGGAATTTTCACCTTCTTCTTTTTTGACTTTTCAGGCAAAAAACTGCCGAGCATCTCTTTAAGATTTATCTCAAGCTCTTCAAGACCTACATTTGACACAACACCAAACGGTATTATTTTTTCTTTTACCTCAATATCTATATACCTGTTGTCAAGTTTTCCCTCACGCAACTGTGTTCTTAGTCTTTCTCTTGTTTCTTTATACCTCTCTTTTTCTTCTTCCTCGGGTCCAATTCCCTTTACCATTCTTGGCTGTGGAAGGAGATGGTCAAGTAAACGCTCTTCAGCAAGTATTTTTGCCTTTTCCTGAACTTTTTCTACATGTTCTGACCTCACCATACTTATGGACAACTCCGTGAGGTCCCGTATCATTGATTCTACATCGCGACCGACATAACCTACCTCTGTAAACTTTGATGCTTCGACCTTTACGAACGGCGCATGCGCAAGCCTGGAAAGTCTTCTCGCGATCTCTGTCTTCCCCACTCCTGTAGGGCCAATCATAATTATATTCTTAGGAAGGACCTCGTCCTTTAATTCAGGAGAGAGCTTCTGCCTTCTCCACCTGTTTCTTAATGCAATAGATACTGCTTTTTTTGCCTTATTTTGTCCTATAATGTACTTATCAAGCTCTTCTACTATTTTTCTTGGTGTGAGGTTCTCCATGTCCATAAATACTCTTAAAGCTCCTCTATAGTTATATTTTCATTAGTGTAAATACAAATATCCGAAGTGATCTTCATGGATTTCTCCACGATCTCTTTAGCTGAAAGTGAGGTATTTTCATAGAGTGCCCTTGCTGCTGCCTGAGCAAAGGGGCCTCCAGAACCAATAGCTGCAATTCCTTCCTCAGGCTCGAGCACATCCCCTGTGCCAGAGATTATAAAAGTATGTTCACTGTCAGCGATTATCAAAAGGGCCTCAAGCCTCCTTAAAACTTTATCGGTTCTCCAGTCTTTTGCAAGTTCAACAGCAGCCCTTGTTATATTCCCTCTGTATGATTCGAGTTTCCCTTCAAATTTCTCAAATAATGTAAGTGCATCTGCTGTTGCCCCTGAAAAACCAGCAAGGACTTTTTCGTCAAACATCTTCCTTATCTTTTTTGCATTATGTTTAAGGATAGTATTACCCATAGTTACCTGACCATCACCCCCAATTGCTACCATACCGTTACGCCTGACACATAATATTGTAGTCCCTTTAATCATGCTTGTTTCACTTGCCATAAACACTATCTCCCATAAAAAGCTAATAAGCTTACAAGCTCAAAAGCTTGCAAGCTGAACAATTTATGATACATCATTGTCTTCCTCTTTTGCAAAAGGGTGTGCCTTGTCATAAACATCCATTAAATGTGTAATGTCCAGATGTGTATACTTCTGTGTTGTCGAAAGTGATGAATGGCCAAGAAGTTCCTGAATCACTCTGAGATCTGCACCAGCCTGAAGGAGATGGCTTGCAAACGTATGCCTCATAGTATGAGGTCCTATCTGTCCGCTTACACCCACCATTCTTGCATATTTAACCACTATCCGCCTTACGCCTCTATCTGATAATCTTGTTCCTGTTCTATTGAGGAACAATGCCTTATTTTTACTTTTCAACAGAATTCTCTCTACTATATATGATTTGAGCGCATCAATTGCCTTTGAACCAACAGGAACTATTCTCTCTTTCTTACCTTTTCCCCTTACCTTTACCAATCCTTCTTTAATATTGATGTCATCTATATTTATCCCTGAAAGTTCACTCACCCTCAGGCCGCTTGAATAAAGGAGTTCAAGAATAGCCCTGTCTCTTGCAGGTATCAATCCTATTCCTTCAGGTTTTTCAATAAGAGAAAATATATCATCAATAGAGAGAAATCTTGGAAGAAGTTTTGAAACCTTTGGGTTCGAAACAAATTTCGCAGGGTTTGTTTTAAGGTACCCCTCTCTATTGAGAAATTTAAAAAAAGATCTTATACTCGCAAGCCTTCTTCCTACAGTACTTTTTTTGAGTCCACTTCTAATCTGTTCTGCAATAAACCCCCGCACATCAATTATATCAATATCTTCAGGTTTTGTTTTTATATAGAGGGAAAAATCTTCAAGGTCTTTCCTGTATGAACGTAGTGTATGGGCTGATGCAGCCCTTTCAAGTTCAAGATGCTTAATAAATTTAACGATATGGTCTTTCATCAAAAATAAACCTTTGATAAGGAATTAAATTCATCTTTTTACTATTTTACCTTAATAGTACCGCATATATCTGTGTTTTGGAAATCACCTCTCATGCAATAATCCTTAAAGTAAAGTATTGAGGTGATTATTTTTAATGAATTTGCTAAGATTCAATGGAATAGTTCATAACTATATAATTTTCAAAGACGGAGGCAAATATGGTATTGATGGCAACACTGGTCATTGCAGGAATCTTTTTAGTTTTTATTTTTGCAATCATAGCAATCTATAACAAACTCATTCGGTTGAGAAATACGGTGAAGTCTTCATGGGCAGACATTGATGTGCAGCTTAAGAAGAGATATGACCTTGTGCCAAATCTTGTTGAGACTGTTAAAGGCTATGCTGCACATGAAAAGCATGTTTTTGAAAAGGTCACCGAGGCAAGGTCAAAGGCAATACATGCATCATCTCCTGCTGATAAAGCAAAGGCTGAGAATATGTTGACAGATACGTTAAAGAGTCTTTTCGCTGTTGCAGAGGCATATCCTGAGCTGAAGGCTAATACGAACTTTCTACAACTCCAATCACAGTTAAAGGACTTGGAAGACAATATAGAATATTCAAGAAGATATTACAACGCTGTTGTCCGTGACTACAACATCATGATAGAATCAATTCCGTCAAACATAGTCGCTTCGACTTTCAGGTTTGAAAAAGAAGAATTCTTTGAGCTGGAGGCGCCAGAGGTTGAAAGAAAGCCAGTGAAGGTGAGTTTTTCATAGGAATATATTACAAAGCTTTTCATAAAAAAGGATGGCATATTTTATTGATAAAAACCTCTGGATAACTCTCGGTATACGCATCCTGTCATTTTTTGTATTAAGTCTTTTTGTTATTCCTGTTTTTGCAGCTGAAAAGAACCATATTGAGCATGTAGTAACCGAAGGTGGATATCAAAATATTGATGATATACTCCAGAAGAAGCAGACCTTTACCGGCCCTCAAGATTTTACCATTACTCAATTCCATTCAGATATAACTATTAATGAAGATTCATCTTTTACTGTTAAAGAAGCCATACATGTTGAGTTTCATCGTCAGAAGCACGGGATATACAGAGAGATTCCCTTCAGATATAGAGATGACCTTGGAAAAATTATAAAGACTCCAATAGATGTGTTATCTATCACTGACGAATCAGGTAAAAAATGGAAGTATAAAATCACCAGACAAGGCAATGTCATCAATATAAGGATTGGTGATGCAGAAAAATATGTTACAGGGAAGCAAACGTATATTATCTCATACAGACTTGAAAATGCTCTCCTGTTTTTTGATGACCATGATGAGCTTTACTGGAATGCGACTGGTAATTACTGGAAAGCGCCTATTGAAGACGCATCTGCAACTGTCAATTTAGCAATAAAGAATAAAAGCCAGAATTTATGGGCAGCTTGCTATACAGGGAGTCTCGGTTCAAAAAAGTCCGAATGCGTATTGAAGACCTATAACAACAGCGGTGAATTTTTTACAAAGAAAATTCTCAATGCAGGTGAAGGACTCACTATAGCATTCGGATGGGATAAAGGACTCGTATCTCCTCCATCTTTCTGGAAGCGATTTATATGGATGATAGATATACAAGAGAACTGGGTATTTTTATTACCAATTTTTTCTCTGATAGTTATGATAAATCTGTGGTATAAGAGAGGAAGAGATCCGAGAGTAAAAAATGCTGTCACCGTTTCATACGAGCCTCCAAAGTATCACAACAGGCCACTCTCACCTGCCGAGGTAGGAGCGCTTGTTGATGAAAAACTTGATCCAAGAGATATTACATCAACCATCGTCGGTCTCGCAGTAAAGGGTTATATAAAGATAGAAGAAATAAAAAAAGAGGGTTTGATATTCGATTCGACTGATTACTACCTGTCAAAGGTCAAAGAACCCGATGATAACCTGAGCCTATTTGAAACAGAGATGATGAAAGACATATTTTCTGGCTCCTTGCCGGGCGTACGTGTCTCTGATATGAAAAATAAATTCTATACCAATTTAGAAACATTAAAAGAAACCCTTTATAGTGAGCTTGTAAAAATGGGATATTTTCTGAGAAGCCCTGAAAATATAAGAAAGTTTTATGTAAAAGCAGGAATAATCATTATTGTGTTCGGCATATTTTTTACCGCTGCATTACTCACACCCCATTCTATCGGGAAAAGCGTGATTGCATGGATTATGGCAGGTCTGCCGATACTTGGATTCTCAAGGGTAATGCCTGCAAAGACAAAGGCTGGTTCTTCTGCATACATGGATATTTTAGGCTTCCAGGAATTTATGAATCGTGCAGAAAAAGACAGACTTGAGAGAATGAGAGATAAAGACCTTTTCTCTAAATTCTTACCCTACGCAATTGTGCTTGATGTTGCTGATAACTGGTCAAAGGCATTTGA
>JAOUJR010000099.1 GCA_029883145.1 Nitrospirota bacterium | reverse complement strand
GACCCTGAATACCAGGCTGGCGAATACGCTCTCCCAGCCTCACCCGCTTGAGAGAGAACATCTGCGAACTGTTCTGTCCATGCCTGTTCTATATCAAGAGCAAACGCATAGGGTAAATACTTCTCGAAAAGCTCTGGCGTTCTTTCCTGAGGATTCATAAGATTTAGTCTGTCCTTTTCTGTTGCAGAGAGAAACATTTTAAACCCTTCAATCTTATCTAAAATCTTTCTGCCCGCACGGGTAGGAGCCTTAAGCCAGTGATAAAACAAGTAGTTGATAACAACGATACCTATTAGAATTGCAATCACTAAAAGAGAAGTAGAATAGGCAAGCATAAATAACCCGAAGATTTCTCCAGCGACAAAAGGAATAGAGAAAAGCGTCAAAAAGAGTGCACCGCCTGAGGAAATCAGTTTGCCCCTTCTGCCAGAGATAACATCTTTCCATCGTCTATATACAAGGAGTACAAGAAACGTTACGCCAAGACTCCATCCGGTAAGCCAAATACACAGGAAGATAACAATCGCTCCTTTCTCTGTTGATTCTGAAAACCCACTAAGGACCATAATGATTACGGATAACAGTAAGCCAGGGAAAAAATATTTCCTGTTAGTAATAAAATAGATTTTCTCAAAATTCAGTTTAAGGAAGTTTTTTAAATCACTAAGAGCACTTTGTATGTTTGCATGGTTTGCGGTTTTAAGCTCAATCTCCTTGCTTGAGCTTAAAAGTTTTGTTGATATTTTTTTCTCTTCTGGTGTTAAAACCGACTCATTTGCCTTATCCCTGATGAGGGTATAAACACCGTCTTCTTCTCGTATAGATAAAAATCTTTTTACTGCCATATTGATAATGGTTGCTGCAAAAGCTTTGTGATCAAAACCCATTTTTGTAATAAAACGCATCGCTGAAGGAGAAAAGCTATCAGGGGGAGTATAGATTGGCATGATTGTTCCCTTAGCAGGGTCTTTTCCAACCCGAAACCATATAATCAGGTAATATGACAATAATACGAATAATCCAATCAGTCCAACGATGGAACTACGATTATCACGAATGACATAACCAGCTTTCATCTGGAGTGTTGGCTCAAGGACAAAACCTTTTGGCCAGGTGACAACAATCGTGAGTCCTTCATACGAATTAAGCGGTTTCGTTGTTGAGAACAGAGCATTACCTGAAGCGTCAAGAGATGCATTATAATCCTTTCCTTTCGTACCTTGCGGCCCAGTATATCCTTCAAGATGTATCTTCTCCTTCGGAATTCCCTGAGGAAGCAAAACCGTTGCGGAAGCCTTATTAATAGGAAATACCCAGCCGTTTCCTGTAACATTCCAGTAAAGCTCATCATGGTCCCTGAAAAATCCGAGTTGCCTGTTTGTTTTATAGACAAGGGTATATGTGTATTTGCCCGGGGATAAAAAAACATTTTCTTTTCCTATATAGATACGTTTTCCATTACTCAGGTCGCTAAAATGATACCCTTCGGGTTTTCCATCTCTGAGAACCTCGATAACATTGAAATCCACGACATATTGATTGCCAAAACTATCTTTATATCTGGTGGGGAAATCCCGATAGATTCCCCGTTTTATCTCTATGCCTGCGCTTTGAACCTTAATCGTTTCACTGACGGTCATAGATGAATCCTTATGGACGGTAATCTGACTGTGAAAGAAGAGTATTTTTTCAGTAGTTGCAGTCTGGGATAATAGCGGAAAGAAGAGGGCAATACCAATAACAGCGATGACAACAACAAGATAAAATTGCTTTTCCTTCATTGCAATGACCAAATTAAACAAAAGAGCTTAAAGATACAATTATGAGACACAATAATCTATATTATTTTATTGAAAATAATTATCTTGTTTCTATGCTCAATATTTTTTATACCAGATTTAATAGTATAAACAAACTGCCTGTCTTTTTTCTTTCCAAATAACAGCTGTAATATATAATAATTATTTCACCTGCACACTCTTTACCCCTGAAGGCTTCCATGAGGGTGAAATGACGCCAGCATCCTTTTCCTGCATGATGTAAGAACCCCAGGTGAGTTTGAACTCCCCATATTTATCATTTACGTAATCCATTGCCTGTAGAAGAGAGTTCCGTTTTCTCTCTTCCTCTATTAATGGTATCTGGTTAGGATCGCAAATAAGGGTTGAAAGAGACACCCCAAGAAGCCGTATTTTATCTTTTAGCTTTATGCCATCGAGTATTTTCAGAACCTTTTCATATATCACATGCGTATCATCTGTAAAATCCAAAACCATGCCCTGTTTTGAGAATGTCTCAAAGTCAGTATATCTGATAACAAGAGCCACCGTTCTTCCCATGTACCCATGCCTTCTTGCCCTCCTTCCAACCTTCTCACTGAGCATAAGCAGATACGGCTCTATTTCTTTCCTTTCCCAGATATCCTTCGGGAGAGTCATGCTGTGTCCAATGGACTTTGCATCTTCAGGCTCTGTCTGAATAGGTCTGTTGCAGATACCCATGCCCATTGCCTTCAAGGCTTCGCCATAAATCCCGAACTTATTTCTGAGAAAGCCTGAAGGTGCCCTGCCGAGTTCTCCACATGTCCTTATCCCCAGGAGGGCAAGCTTCTCTGCTATCTTTGAGCCTATGCCCCAGAGCTCATTTACTGGAAGGTCTTTCAGAGTACTCTCCACATCCTCAGGTTTAATCCACTGAAGCCCATCTGGTTTTCCGAGGTCGCTCGCAAGTTTTGCAAGGAGGATGTTCGGACCGATACCAACTGTACAGTTGATACCAAATATATTTTGAATAGTCTGTTTTATGGATTTTCCTATTGACTCTGGACCTCCAAAAAGGTGATGGGTTGTGGTGAGATCAAGGAATGCCTCATCCACGGAATATATCTCGAAATCAGGTGTAAATTGACTGTATATCTCTGATAGTTCTCTGCAGGTGTGGGTATACTTTTCGTTATTCCCTATCACAAGAATCAGCTGAGGGCATACTTTTTTTGCCTCCCATATGTTCATCCCTGTCTTTACGCCATATTTTCGTGCCTCGTACGATGCTGTGGTGATGACAGTCCTCTTTGCGGAGCCGATAACGCCGATGGGTTTACCCTTAAGTTGCGGGTTCGTCTTCTGCTCCACAGAGGCAAAGAAGGCATCCATGTCTACGCAGAGGATAATTCTGGACGCAACGGCTGCCACTTTTTCCAACCTCTCCTATACTTCTATGCTCAGAGGGTCATTATCAGAAGGAATTACCTGCCATTCATTTTCTTCTCTGTTAAAATCCGCAATTTTATCGAGCGGCAACTTAATGTACTTCCCTTCCCCAACTACTGCTGTTTCTCCATTCCTCAGTTTTAATTCCCCTGTTCCTTCAAAGATACGATTCCCTTCTGTGGTAATACGGGCTATTACCTTCAGTTCTTCATTAATCGGTATCGGCTTAATAAAACGTGTCTTAAACTCAACCGTAACACCCCATACTTCTTCTTCATGATTTATTAATATTGCCCTCCCTATGGTCTCGTCTAAAATTGCCGATGCAACACCACCGTGGAGCCTCCCTGGATAGCTCTGATGCTCTTCTGTAGGCTTAAAGACCGCGATAAGCTCTTTTGCTTCTGTTTCGTAGAAGAATGCTTTTAACCCAAACGTGTTTTTCATGCCACACACAAAGCACATCTTTGAATTATGCTGTTTTCTTATTATCTTATGTTCCACAACCTTCTCCTCTATCTGAATTTATATTCCTGGCGCATTGCGCATGATGTTGAGGCACAGGCAAAGGAACGGGGTTTGTGGGTCTAAGTTGTGCCTCTATTATCTGAAGTTATAATAATTCTTGTAAGTAAATCCATCCCTTTTTATGCTTTTGCTTAGATTAGTCGTTCCCCCTTTGCTTTTTTGCTCTTTTAGCAATTATCTGTCTTCGTCTTTGTATTACATCAATCCATGGAATTAATTTACTTTTGAAATCAATATCATTACCTGTTGATTCAATCAACCGCTTGCCCCAATCATCAAGATTTTCTGGCCTATTATTAATATCTGGAGAAAATATGCTATGCCGTGTATTAAAATCATGAAGCGGTTTAACAAATTTTAAGGGATGCCCAGCAACATCAAGAAGTCTATCCTTTTCTATTTGAAATTCATCAATAATGGAGGCATCAATATAAGTACCCATCGGTAAACCTTGTAAAGTTTTATCCATTTCAACGATTGCTGGCCCACCAACTAAGCTAAAGTTACTAAAAAGATTGTCCATTTTCGTTTTATCAATTATTAATCCATAATATCTTCCCCTCTTTATCAAGGCACGGCTTAAAACAGGCATATATAACGACTTGCGATTCGGATTAGCATTAAAATCTTTTTGATAAATTTCGGAGGATTCGCTATCCATGAGAATCTCATACTGAAGCTTTATCAACAAATTTAAAAATTTATCTGCACAATCTTCGAGTGTACTATTTGGTCTCTCTGCTATAACAACTGAATCTGCGTACATATGTAAGAAAATAGATTTACTTTCATCATCGAAAGTATTCAAGACGTTTTCTATGACATTGTTCATAACCTTCAAAATTCGATCAATCTGTTGTTGTAAATTACATTTGGAATAGATTAATTTTGTGCCGCATAAATCAAGATAAGCAATAAGAAGATTATCTCCATGAATATAATTATCACTTAATGTCTGATTCATAGAGATTCAATCGCGATAAATTCGCGTAAATTGGCATATTGTATATTCTTTGGTACAAGCTTACCGCTTACAACATTAGTCATAGTCCCATTTTTTATATGCCACTCTTTATTATGACGGATACAAAACCCTATTATCTGTTGACTGAGAAAATCATAGAAATTCTTATGGGTTGGATACCGTGCAACCGCTGCATTATAATTGAGCCTTCCGAAGATAATCTTATCCACGAATGAAATAGATTCCAAAATGTCATTAAAATTCTGAGTAACTATATTTGGCGTAGGATAAGGCTCGATACTTACCCATGTCTTTTTGCCTTTTTTGTGCTGACGATAAAGACTGTTAATTCTTTCCTTATATGGTGCTGAAAAGGGTTCATATGCCTTTCTGAAATCTTCATCAAGGGAAACAAGGGTAATTCCAAATTCATTTTTTCCATTCAACCCTGCCAATTCTAAAGGCAAAATCCCTTTTGTCAAAGCAGTGCATTTTATTCCTGATGCATTCAACATTTCGATTAATTGCAAGCTCAAATTCGATACTGCCTCATAGCCAATACATGAAAGGGTCAGTGCTGAAACATAAATGTACGAATTTTATTTTGTCTTTATGTCTCGGAATTTCTTTTTCTAACAGTTCAATAGCATTTGCAACAATTTTGGGTTGAATCCATTCATCATAGCTATTTACCTTACCGAATCTTTTAGCCATCATCATTGCATAGCAGGGATATAAACAACCGTGTGAGCAGCCTTCCACGTGATTAATTGTGTAGTCGCCATACTCAACACCAGTCTTATAGAGTAAAGATTTTCTATATATATATTGCACAGTTATTCTCCGTTAAAGAAAATTATATCATTCAATTCGATGCTTTTTCTTTTCCTACCGGTTGGAGTTAGTTCTGGCGTTCTTTTTATTTTAATTTCTTCCCCTTCCATATCCTTTAAGGTATTTTTAATATTGCTTTCCAAAAATGGCACTGAATCTATATTTTCAACGAGTAAATCCTCAAGTCTCGGAGACCCATAATAAATATTGTCTTTTTCAAGATATGCACCACTACCAGCATAGCAGTCGAAATAATTCAGCTCGTTCCATTTTCCAAGAATCTTTACCCATTTGTCAAAATATTCTTGAAAAACAAAGTGTTTGATTTTTGTTTGAGGTTCATATTCCCAGAAGAAAAAATTATAGCCTTCCCTATAAATCTTCTCCATCATCCCATCTCTTTCATAACAACACCTTTAAATCAGAACAATTATAGCAGTATTGGTATTCATAATACCCTCATAAAGCCTCTACACCTCAAGATTCTCCAGCCTCCACAAAAGCGAGGTGGTATCAAAGCTCAGCTCGTATAATGTCTTTCCGTCTGATACGGAGAAGTGATAGATCGTGCTCTGGCCTTCCTTTGACATCCAGAAATAGGTGATTTCTTTTACCTCAAAGAACCTTCCAGTCCATTTAAACTTTACAGGCCTTATTTTATAAGGCAGGCCAAATGAAGCGATAACGCTTATCGTCTCTCCAATATCCATCACAATTTCCTTATGACGCCTATAACCTTGCCGATTATGCTCACCTCATCAGGTCTGTAGGTTATTGGCTTCATCATTTTGTTTGCCGGGATAAGAGTTATAGAGCTCTTCTTTACAGATATTTTCTTCACCGTGGCTTCCTCACCAATAAGCACAACCCCTATCTCACCACTTGTAATCTCCTTCTGAGGCCTTACCACGACATAATCTCCATCAAATATACCCGCCTCTACCATGCTGTCCCCTTTTACTCTCAGTGCAAAGGAATCACTATCC
>JAOUJR010000098.1 GCA_029883145.1 Nitrospirota bacterium | reverse complement strand
ATCTCGGTGAGTACATTCCTCAGGTTATCTGTATCTTTAATGGATGATGCTTCTCTGTGTTTCAGGTTTTCAAAGGATGCCTGAAGCCTGCTCAGCTCATTTTTAAGTTTACTGAGTTCTTCAGATGTCCTGAAGAGTTTCCGCCTTTTTTCTTCGAGCAGGTCTTCATCATCTGTAAGTTCTTCTTCCATGAAGCTGACACTATCAGTTTTTTCTTTAAGCAGTTCTTTTTGCCTTTCCATGTTTGATAAGAGGTCGGTCTCAGTTACATCAAGTTCTTCCTGCTTCGCAAATGCTTCTGCTTTCTTTGCATTGAATTCTTCATCCTGGAGGAAAAGTTTTGTGAGATATTCTTTGAGGTTGTCCTTGTCTGTTTTTGATACTGCGACAGTCTTTTCAAATTCAGCAATCTCTCTCTCTATGTTCTGCAGCTTTATTCGTAATTGTTCCAAGGTCTTTTCTTCGTCGAGGAGTTTAACCCGCTTAATCTCGGTCTGATTTTCGATATTACTGAGTTCTACCCTCTTCAGTGACTCCTCTTCTTTGAGAGTGTTATATTCTGAAGATGTATTTTTAAATGACTCTTTCAGGGTCTCATAATCTCTCTTTGCAATCTTGAGTTCTATGGAGCGGATCTCTGAAGAGAGTTTTTTATACCGCTCAGCCTTTTTTGCCAGTCTGTCGAGGAGATTAATCTGTTTTTTTACTTCTGAAATGATATCGTTTATCCTCTGGAGGTTTGTCCTCGATGACTCGAGCTTCGCGATAGCTTCTTTCTTTCGTACATTATATTTCATGACCCCTGCGATTTCTTCTATCAGAAACCTTCGTTCCTGAGGTTTTGAGTTCAGTATCGCTGCAATTCTCTCCTGCTCGAGTATGGAATAACTTTTCACCTCAAGGCCGGTATCGAGAAAGAGGTCTTTGATGTCCTTGAGCCTGCATTGATTCTTGTTCAGTATATATTCGCTGTCACCGGATCTATAGAGCCTTCTCGTCACATGTGCGATGTCTGATGAGTCTTCATCGGTTTCTCCAGGTGTGGACTGTCGTGAACCATTGAGTCCTGAAACAATAATCGTGACCTCAGCCATACCACGAGGTTTTTTTGATACAGAGCCATTAAAGATAACCTCTTCCATCCTCTCGCCTCTGAGGCTCTTTGCGCTCTGCTCTCCAAGAACCCACCGGAATGCATCGACAATATTACTCTTCCCGCAGCCGTTAGGACCAACGATGCAGGTAATACCTGAATGAAAGTTAAATGCAGTTCTTTCTGCAAAGGATTTAAATCCTATTAACTCAATTTTATCAATGCGCATTATTAAAAATAATAATAAAACTTTGTTATAGAGACTGACAAGGGGATTCTCTTAAATGTGGTTATTATTTATTTATCTATTGTAATCTATACGAATAAAATGATAAAGAAAAAAAACAACAAATCATTGGTGAATAAACATGATTTTGAATGAAAAATAGTCGGGAGAAACGCATGTGGATAAAAAAGTACTGTGTATTGAATAAGTCCGGAATAGTTGGTGTCAGGGCTTTTTTTACTGTATGGATGAGTTTGTTTTTAATATGCTCTTGTGGAAAATCGGGGCAGCCTGTAAAGAAGGAGGGGGTACCTGTAGCTGTGAGTACAGTGGTTCAAAAAACCGTTCCTGTACAGATACGGGCTATTGGCAACGTGGAAGCCTATTCTACAGTTTCTGTCAAATCCCAGATAGGGGGAGAACTTTTACGCATTCATTTCAAAGAAGGTCAGGACGTAAAAAAAGGTGCTCTCCTTTTTACTATTGACCCGAGGTCTTATGAAGCGGCCCTCAAACAGGCAGAAGCCAACCTGGCAAGAGATACTGCTCAACTCGAAAATGCCCGTGTGGACGCTCGCCGCTATGCAGAGCTTGTGAAAAAAGGTTATGTTGCCCAGCAGCAGTATGACCAGGTTCAGACCAATGCCGCAGCCCTTGAAGCAACAGTCCTTGCAGATAAGGCCGCTGTTGAAAATGCCCGGTTGCAGTTGAGTTACTGTTACATTTATGCTCCTTTAAACGGTCGTACTGGTAGCCTGTTATCTCACCAGGGCGACATGATCAAAGCAAATGCCGATAATCCCATGGTGGTTATAAATCAGATCCAACCTATTTATGTGACCTTCTCTGTTCCTGAACAAAACCTTAAAGAGATTAAAAAGTATATGACAGCCGGAAAACTCAAGGTTGAAGCCATTATCTCGGGCTATGAAGATTCCCCTGCGCAGGGTATTATCACCTTTGTAGATAACACAGTAGATATTTCTACTGGAACTATCAAACTTAAAGGGACATTCGAAAATAATGAGAAAAGGCTATGGCCCGGGCAATTTGTCAATGTGGTTCTGACACTTACTGCGCAACCAGATGCTGTTGTTGTTCCGTCTCAAGCAGTCCAGACAGGACAGGAGGGGCTGTATGTTTTTATAGTCAAATCTGACCTTACTGTTGAATCCCGTCCGGTAGTAACAGGAATAAACCTTGGCGGTGAAGTCGTTATCGAAAAGGGACTCAAACCAGGGGAACAGGTAGTGACAGACGGCCAGCTCCGTCTTGTACCTGGCGCCAAGGTGGAAATAAAAAGTGAAACAAAAAGCACTTCTTCGGGAAGCGAAGGAAAACCGCAGTGAATATTTCTGAGCTTTGTATCCGCCGGCCGGTCATGACGACCCTTATCATGTTGGCTATTTTACTCTTTGGCATCGTAGGATATCAGCTCTTACCGGTAAGTGATCTCCCTAACGTGGATTTTCCTACTATATTGGTTACCGCGAGCCTTCCGGGAGCCAGTCCGGAAACAATGGCTTCTGCTGTAGCTACCCCTCTGGAACGTCAGTTCTCTACTATTGCCGGCCTTGATTCAATGTCCTCTACGAGCGCTCTTGGCAATACGCAGATTACACTTCAATTCGACTTAAACAGAAACATTGATGCAGCAGCACAGGATGTACAGGCCATGATTGCCAAAGCTGCGCTCCAGCTCCCGCAGAACATGCCGAGTCCTCCTTCCTACCGGAAGGTCAATCCTGCTGACCAGCCTGTTCTTTACCTTGCTCTGAGTTCGCCAACCCTTCCCCTTTCAACGGTGAATGAATACGCAGATACCTTTATGGCCCAGCGTATTTCCATGATAAGTGGTGTTGCCCAAGTTCTCATCTATGGTTCACAGAAATATGCAGTTCGGGTTCAGCTTGATCCGAAAGCTCTCGCCACACGGCGCATAGGAATTGACGAAGTAGCAAATGCAGTACAGCGGGGAAATGTGAATCTGCCAACTGGAACCTTGTACGGACCCCATCAGGCTTTTACCATAGAGACCAGTGGCCAGCTCACTGATGCAGCAGCTTACCGCCCTCTCATTGTAACCTATAGAAATGGTAACCCGGTTCGTCTCCAGGAAATTGGACGGGTTATCGACAGTGTTGAGAATGATAAGATAGCAAGCTGGTATGTTGACACTCGAGCCATTGTGCTCGCAATACAGCGCCAGCCGGGAACCAACACTGTTGAAGTGGTGGATTCCATTAAGAAGCTTCTGCCTACATTCCGTGCGCAAATTCCTGCATCTGTGAATATTAATATCCTCTATGACCGTTCTGTATCGATCCGCGCCTCGGTCAACGACGTGAAGTTCACCCTCTTTTTAGCCATCTGTCTTGTAATACTGGTGATCTTTCTCTTCTTGCGTAATCTCTCTGCGACAATTATTCCCAGCATGGCATTGCCCATGTCAGTGATAGGCACCTTCTCGGTTATGTACCTTTTAGGATACAGTGTGGATAATCTCTCTTTAATGGCTCTTATTCTCTCTGTCGGCTTTGTGGTTGACGACGCCATTGTCATGTTAGAAAACATTGTCCGGCATATGGAAAAAGGCGAGAGTGTCCTTCAGGCAGCGCTCAATGGCTCCAGAGAGATCGGCTTCACCATTCTTTCTATGACGCTTTCTCTCGTTGCGGTTTTTATACCAGTTCTTTTCATGGGCGGAATTCTCGGACGGTTACTCCATGAATTTGCAGTGACAATCAGTTCAGCTATCTTAGTTTCTGGTTTTGTCTCTTTGACCCTTACGCCGATGCTCTGTAGCCGGTTCCTCCGGCCTCCCCATGCAGAGAAGGAACATGGCCGTTTGTATAAACTTTCTGAGGGCGCATTCAGGAGCATGCTCCATGCGTATGAATGGAGTCTCAAGGAAGTTTTAAAGCATCGCCGCGCCACAATGATTATCACCGGCCTTACCCTTGTTGCTACAGGATATCTGTTTGTTGCGTCCCCTAAGGGATTTCTTCCGATTGAGGATACCGGCCAGATATTTGCTTTTACCGAGGCTCAGCAGGGAATTTCCTTCGATTCGATGAAGGAGCACCAGAAAGCATTAGCTGCTATCGTCAAAGAAGATCCCAATATAGATGCCTTTATGTCGAGCATCGGGGCAAGCGGCATTAGTGTCGCAAACAATGCAGGTCGAATGTTCATCCGCTTGAAACCTCGCTCTGAGCGTCGCCTGAATGCTGACGAGATAATTCAGGAATTACGCCCCAAGCTGGCAAAGGTTCCAGGTATCCAGATGTTCATGCAAAACGTTCCTCCTATCCGTATCGGTGGCCGGCTGTCAAAGAGCCTCTATCAGCTCACTTTACAGAGCCCTGACACTGATGAGCTTTACAAATATTCAGCTCTACTTGAAGCTAAAATGAGTGCACTTCGTGAACTCCAGGATGTGACAAGTGATTTGCAGATAAAGAACCCTCAGGTGAATGTTGAAATCGACCGGGATAAGGCTTCAGCACTCGGAATTACTGCGCAGCAGGTTGAAGATGCTCTCCAGAACGCTTATGGCTCTACGCAGATTTCGACTATCTTCACCCCAAATAACGAATATATGGTGATCATCGAACTGGGACCGCAATATCAGATGGATCCTTCTGCCCTGTCCATGCTTTACATCAGGTCTCTTTCGGGACAGCTGGTTCCGTTAAGTGCTGCTGCGACCGCAATTACTCCGCCTAATACACCAACCTTATGGTCTCTTTCGGGACAGCTGGTTCCGTTAAGTGCTGTGGCAAAACTGACCAGAGGCGTGGGACCTCTCACAGTGAACCACTCTGGTCAGCTCCCCTCAGTGACCATCTCTTTCAATCTCAAGCCCGGTGTGTCCTTGAGTAACGCGGTCACAGCCATAGATAAACTCACACGCACCACTCTGCCAGCCACCATCACCTCCAGTTTTCAGGGTATTGCCCAGGCTTATGAGGCGTCACTGAAAGGTCTCTGGATTCTTTTGATTCTGGCAGTCCTGGTTATTTACATAGTGCTGGGCATTCTCTACGAGAGCTTTATTCATCCCTTGACTATCCTTTCAGGTCTCCCTTCTGCAGTGTTTGGGGCCCTGTTGACCCTGATGATCTTTGGTAAGGAACTGAATATCTATGGCTTTGTCGGTCTCATTATGCTCATGGGAATTGTGAAGAAAAACGCGATCATGATGATCGATTTCGCCCTTGCAGCCCAGAGAAAAGAAGGTAAAAATGCCTTAGAAGCGATTTATGAAGGTGCTCTCATCAGGTTCCGTCCCATCATGATGACCACCATGTCTGCACTCATGGGTACCCTGCCGATTGCTATCGGTTTTGGCGCTGGTGCTGAGGCACGCCGCCCCCTCGGTCTTGCCGTGGTAGGAGGACTGGTCTTTTCCCAGATTCTCACACTTTATATAACTCCTGTGTTCTTTACGTATATGGAATCTTTTAAGGAAAGGATACAGAAAAGGTTCAAAGGCAGTTGAGCAGCAATGAAAGCAATGGTATTGAGAAAGCTATGGAACCTTAAGGAAAATAAATCACCGCTCGAACTGTTTGAGTTACCTATCCCTGTTCCAGGAGAGAATGACATTCTGGTAAAGGTTTCAGCTTGTGGTGTGTGTCATACAGAATTAGACGAAATAGAAGGGAGAACACCTCCTTCGAAATTCCCTATCATTTTAGGACACCAGATTATTGGAAGGGTGGCAAAGGTGGGGGGTAAGGTAAATAAATTTATGATTGGGGATAGAGTAGGAATTGCATGGATTCATTCTGCATGCGGCAAATGTACGTTCTGTCGTGAAGGAAGGGAGAATTTGTGTGATGAGTTTAAAGCTACAGGTAGAGATGCAGATGGAGGCTATGCAGAATATACCACTGTTTCCGAAAATTTTGCATATAAAATTCCTGAGATATTTTCTGACTCAGAAGCAGCCCCATTGTTGTGTGCAGGAGCAATAGGTTACCGGTCCTTAAAGTTGGCCATGGTAGAGGATGGAAAAAATATAGGGCTCACAGGGTTCGGGGCATCTGCCCACCTTGTGATTAAAATGATAAAACATCTCTATCCACACTCCAGGGTTTTCGTCTTTTCCAGAACTGAGAAGGAAAGAGAGTTTGCGAAGGAACTCGGAGCATTCTGGGCTGGAAATATCGAGGATAAATCTCCAGAAAAGCTGCATTGTATAATT
>JAOUJR010000097.1 GCA_029883145.1 Nitrospirota bacterium | reverse complement strand
AAGCCGGGCCCAAC
Organism: Nitrospirota bacterium; assembly: GCA_029883145.1. GTDB lineage: Bacteria > Nitrospirota > Thermodesulfovibrionia > Thermodesulfovibrionales > SM23-35 > VGWZ01. The sequence goes on along the minus strand of JAOUJR010000097.1, from coordinate 6,536 downwards.
AACGCTGAGGGTAAATACAAGAGCTATGAATAATATAAGTATCTTCTTCATATATACCTACCTCCTTTAATTTTGAAAATGATAACGATAAAGTTATGCAACTTTTGCGATAGATTAAATTATCTGGAATATAAAAATCAACAGGTGGAAACAGTAAGAGAAGCTTTTTATTGGTATCTTCTCAGCGCTTTGATTATGTGAAATTATGATTTTTACAAATAGCACATAAATGATTTTTCTGTAATGTTTTTTCTGGAGTTTCCTGAGTTTTTAGTCGAACTCAAAACATAACTGGAAATCATCGATAGTATTTGGTTTTATCCCCTGCAAAGTAGTCTTATCAGGAAAGAGCAGATTATAGATACCATCTGCAATGGCATAGTTAAAGAAGCTCGGCACCCCAAAGAATCTTTTTGACACTAAGAATATCCTCTCTACCAACATCTTCAGTTTAATGCTCTGCCTAATATACACTGCTGCAAAATATGATACCGCAAGGACAAGAACAACAATGTTCCGTATACTGATGTAGCTCCTTACTCGGATATCTTCAAGGTTGTAACACTGCTTGATGTATCGATAAGATTCATCGCACTTCCATCTGGCAAGATAATACTCAACTATCCTCCAGATGCTTTCCTTCTTCTTCTTCATATCAACCATACAGCTTGTTAATAGCATCATGGGTTTGACCCCAAAACCCTTTACGATAACAAAATACAACTTGTGATAATGCAGAGGAAGTTTTACCGATATCGCATTATACTGAACTTTTCGCTTCTTCTCCTTGCCGTCTTCATAGACAATTAAAACAGTCTCATACGGAGTCGGAAGGCAGAGGGCTATGTCAGAACAGTTTTTACTCTTGCCTTTATGAAGCAAGTCCCTATCTTTTAATCGAATAACAAAGCGTATCGGGTTGTCCCGCTCCAGATAATGCCTATAGAATCTCCCTCGGTCTCCACCACGGTCCATTGCATGGATTCCCTTTTCCCCTATATGCTTCGTAATCATCTCGATTGCTTTTATGATCTGTGTGTTTTCGCTTTTGATATCTTCAGCTTTATGGGAATATGCCTCACAGTAAAGAGGAATAATCTTCTTCGATTCTATGTCTGTTGCAACCACTTTACACACAGGGTATCCTTCCCCAACTTCGTTCTCACTGCCATCATAGACTTTCCCTAAAAACTCCATCTTCTTTGCATATCTCTTCCTGATATCACCAGGATCAATTGCGATTACCATATCATCTGTTACTTTCGGGGCTGCCAGCCTGCAAATCTCTTCATTGATCCCATCAGTAAAATTATGATCATCCAGATTCCTCGATAACCTGTCTTCTGTTTTGATTAAAGACTGCTTCTCCTTCAATGTCCTTGCAATATTGCTCAGTTTTACATCCTTTGATGCCTGTATCCCATATAGCATCTCTTTGATAAGTCTATGCTTTGGCTTCTTAAAACGCTTCGCAATGATTCCTGAGAATTTTGAAAGCTGCCCCTTCAGATTGGCTACTGTCTTTGAGTCTCTGCTCATAACTCCTCCATATCCTTGATAGATAAGGGTTTCATTATGATAGAGTATTTGAAACTCAGGAATCTTTGTATCGGGGATTAAAAAGGCTTTTGTCTACTTCCCTTTTTCATATTTTTCAATTGTTTCAACAGATTGTATGATTTGCGAATCAAAAACTCAGGAAACTCCAGTGTTTTTTTATTGACAATCAACAAATATAAGTGTTAAAAAGGAAAAGGGAATAAGTTTAAAACCACTATAAATAAAAAGGAGGTGCAATTATGGGGAAAGGTTTAATGGCTAAGTTGATTGTCATGGCTATGGGTATTCTGTTAGTTTTTGGGATGGCTCTATCCACCTCAGCAAAGGAAAAACCAGATCAGGCCGTCTTGGATGAGTTTAAGGCATTGATTCCCAAGGATAGGGTAGTTAAGGCAGACAAGCTATACAAAGTCTGGCAGGATATCATGGCGGGTAAGAGCAAGGCTGTCATCCTCGATATTCGCAGCCATCCAGAATTTAAAACCGGTCACATCGAAGGGGCGAGTCACATCTCAGGTGCCCATGTCTACCAAGTTCTTAATAAGTTTCCGGACAAGAATACAGAAATTTATGTTCACTGCCGTACCAAGCACCGTGCTACTTACTTTGTCGGAACTCTGTATAAATATGGTTATAAAAATGCCTATCTGGTAGATGATGGCATCGTTGGGTGGATTAAAGCCGGCTATCCATTGGTCAACGAGTTTATGGGTGAATTCAAGGTTACACGATACGAAAAACAGTTAAAGGAAAAGTACCTATACCGGGAATTTCGTTAATAGTTGAAAGGGTAGAAACGGCTCCATCTTTTGTTTCCTTTGTTTTTATGCAGAAGCCGTTTCTACCCTTCTTATTTTAATCACTCATACTGCTACATGAAGCATCTCGGAACCAAGGTGTCAGCTAAAAACAAAGATGCCCATGAAGATAAAGAAGATTTCGTATATAATCTTCATGAGACAACCTGTCTATGAAATTTACCCTTGGAAGTATTAGCGAGAGGATAAAGCTCTGGAGCGTGATACTATTTTTTCTTCAGTTCTCAATCGTGATTGGATTTCTTGGTCACAGGTCGTGGATGGATTCATCTTCTGGCTGTATATCCTGCCATAGCAATAAGGAGCGGATGGAAAAACTTGGTTATCCCCAATTCTACATTACACCGGAACAGGTAGCACGGGAAGCGAAGCATAAGTATGTAAAATGCCATGAATGCCATCTCGGCAACGGGAGGGCAAATGATCCAGAAACTGCCCATAAGGGAATGCTCAGACCATTCTTTGTGAGTTACTCAGGTGGGATTGTTGAAAGGGGATCCCTTTATCAGAAACCGGAACCGGATCTCAATAGGCTCATGACCTCAGGTGAAGATGAGCTGGTATCCCTGCTTCCAAAGCTTAGAAGTGACGGAGAACTCTATACACACCCAGAAGTTAGAAACCTCTTATGGCACGACAGAGACCCTGAGACACTGAACTTTAACCCCGGTATTGCAAAAAAGACATGCGCTAAACGTGGATGTCATGAAGGAGAATTAAAACAATTCAGACGCACCATAATGGCAAGAAATCTGAGACAGAGGACGATGAGAACATGGTTGAAACCATACGGTCCACATAATTGCGGGCCGTCCTTTGCTGATCTTCCGCCTGTAGAGGTACTTAAGGATTCGGGATTTGATTTTAAGAATATCAAAGCGATCTCAAAGGAACTCACTATCAGTTTTACAAAGCAACAGGCAATTGCAAAGCAGAAGTTCTGCAATGTCTGCCATCCTGGATGTCTTGATTGCCACTATGTACCCGGTAAAGATAATGGGGTTCATTCATTTACAAGGGCTCCTGATTCATACAGTTGTGCCGGGTGGGGAAGGAGCAATACCTTATGTCACGCTGGTGCCATGCACAGCAGGCGTGGAGAGACATACATTGGCGGTGATTATTCTATCCCGACAGGTATGGAACCTGATGTCCATTTTAAAAAGAATATTCACTGCATTGATTGCCACATCACAGGACCTCTCGGTATGGGTGATATGCAGAGAAAGGCGACATGCCAGGACTGCCATATAGAGATCGAAGAAGCACTCAGTAAGGGGGTCCACAAAAATCTCACATGCACCACATGCCATGTCACTAAAGCAGGTGGTTACCAGATTACGGTATGGGGGCCGGGCCTTGTAGGTGAAAAAACAAATCTATTTAAGAAATATTCTTTATACTATGGCGTACAGAGCCCTCCTGTGCTCATAAAAGACCAGAAAGGAATCTGGTTTCCTGTGAAGATATTTCCCCACAGCGTAGGAAATATAAAACTCGATGTGAGACCATCACCACGTCTCCTCTTTAGATGGCCCGGTGGAGAAACAAGAGATGCCTATTACATTATAGGGACCTCCGATGGGCTTCCTGGTAACAACAAACATCTGCTCTGGCTTCAGATGGAAGAAGTTGCCCATCCCATTGGTAAGTCAAGGGATTGTAAAAGTTGCCATTCACGAAGGCAGGTTACCGTATCAAGATGGGAATTCCAGGATGATCAGGGTGCAGAGCCATTTGATGGAAACTACAGGATAATTGCTGACTCATCAGGTTTAAGGATTACAGACCTCGAAAATGTTACACCAATAAAATTGTTTGAAGGCTATCGAATCGAGGACTTTGCATCATGGCTCTATCTAAAAGATAAATGGGCAATGCCAGGTGACTTTTCTATAAAGACCGATCCTATAAAATATAAACGGTATCTTCTCCTCTATAAAGAGATAAAGAGCAGGCTTTCCAGAGTGCAAAAAAGAATAAAAGGAGCAGACGAAAAGGCCATAAGGGATTTCAAAATCCGTAAGGGCATCGTCCTCCACAACCCTGACGTGGCTAAGGAAATGTTGCAGTGATAGTTATGAATAGAAGAGACTTTCTGAAAAAGGTTGTTACATTTAGCCTCAGCCTCATGGGCATCGTCGTTTTTCCTTTGTATTTTTACCTTAAACCTACCAGGTTAAAAACAAAGAGTACAGAATTCTTTTATGTCACCATAGAAGATAACCTCCCTAAAAAGGGGGTAAATAGGTTTAAGGCCTTGATTAATGATAAAAAGATGTTGGTATATATTGTGAAATATAATGATGAGTGGATTGCACTGTCGCCTGTATGCACACATCTTGGATGTCTTGTGAATTGGAACAGAAATAAGAACGAGTTTCAGTGTTGCTGCCATGGTGGAAGATATGCAATGGATGGTACCGTCCTCGGCGGTCCGCCCCCGGCATCTCTTACGAGGCTTCCTATGGAGATCAGGGGGGATAAGTTATTTGTAGGCCTGAGGCTCAGCTATAAATGATAGGTAAAGCCCTTGATTGGATAGTAAGCAGATCCGGTCTAAAAGAGCCTCACAGGGTGTTTCTTGAAAGGCGGATTCCTGAAAATCTGAATTATTCTTACTGTCTTGGCGGTGTCGCATTTACCTGTTTTTTAATCTCAGCAGTAACAGGGCTTTTTCTTTCCATCTATTATGTCCCGTCCGCTAAGGATGCGTTTCACAGTATCCTAATGATAAATGAAAAGATCTTCCTGGGAAGGACGATTCGTAGCCTTCATAAGTGGTCTGCGAATCTTCTGATAGTGTCTATGCTTCTTCATACAATAAGGGTTGTTATAAACCGTTCATACGGGCCACCGAGGGAATTGAACTGGATTGCGGGGGTGGTCCTCTTAGTGCTTGTGATGGCTGAAGGTTTTACAGGTTATCTCTTGCCCTGGGATCAGAAGGCATACTGGGCAACTGTTGTAGGGACAAACATTGCAACGGCAATCCCATTCATAGGCAGTGAACTGTTATATCTCTTAAGGGGTGGTACCGATGTAAATGGTATCACATTGATAAGATTTTATAGTCTCCATGTTCTATGGATACCACTTTTTATAATACTATTACTCTGGGCGCATTTTCATATGGTAAGAAAACTAGGCATCTCGAGGCCCCTATGAAGAAGTTCTATCCTGACTATCTCTTGGAGATATTATTTTTTGTGTTTGTAACAATTGAGCTAACCCTCATATTATCGCTCATATTTCCGCCACCAATTGGGAGGGAGATAGACTTTGTATCCCTTTACCAACCTGGACCCGAGTGGTATTTCCTCTGGCTTTATCAACTTGCGGGATATTTCCCAGGGAGAAGTGCCTTCATTGGAACGATACTTATACCTGTCGCGGTTGTCTTTGTACTTATCCTCATTCCCTGGATAGATAAAAGATTTGGAGGGAAGATGGTCCTAATACTCAGTGGTTTAATCCTTTCAGGTTTCTTTTTGCTTACAACGTTTGCATGGTAGCCCTTGCGTCTCTTATCGTGGTTAGGATGTTGCTACCAGAGTTGGAAATTCGGCATGAAAATCATTGACTGTATGTTACTCGACAATTGCAATTAAGTACAATTATTTGTATATTTTGTATATAATGTAAATTAACATTAGGAAGAGCAAAGTTTATAAAATTTGCACTTCCTATAGAAGGGAGGAATAAGCAATGGGCATAACTCGCCGGGACTTTCTGAAGTATTCCGCTATTGCTACTGCCACCACTGCAGGAGGTGTCCCTGTATTTCAATCCATTACGGCATTGGGCGAAAAACCGGAAATAGCAGCCTCTTATATTCCAACATTCTGTGAAATATGTTGTTGGAATTGTGGTGCCGTAGCGAAAGTAGTAAATAAAAAGGTGGTGAAGCTTGAAGGCAATCCATTAAGCCTGCGGGGTCGTGGAAGACTCTGTGGGAGAGGAAATGCAGGGCTTGGATTGCTCTACGACCCTGATAGGCTTAAGTATCCAATGATTAATGTTGGTAAGCGTGGAGAACCGGAGTGGAAAAAGGTAAGCTGGGACGAGGCACTGGGTTTTGTTGCTGAGAAAATGAAAAAAATAAAGGAGACTCATGGCCCTGAGGCCTTGGCCTTCCTCGGTCATGGAGGAGGTGAA
>JAOUJR010000096.1 GCA_029883145.1 Nitrospirota bacterium | reverse complement strand
CATGATAGATGGAAAACCAATATAATCCCTATCAGTAATAGTACTATCCCGCTTATCCTACCGAAAACCATTCCCGCCCTCAATCCAAACATCTTCACGGTTTGTGGTGTGACAAAGGGAAAGATGAGAAATGTTAATCCTATGATGAAGACTCCTATAAGAGAAATGAACAAGATTTTTTTACCCGAATATCGGGATAAGGAGACCAGATAATCCAAAAACGATACCTAAGGCGATTCCTGTATAAAATGAAAATAAATTTTTTTCAATAAATTGACACATAGCAAAGACTGATTGTTCGCACTTCTCTGAACAAACAATAGCACTCTCCTGCTGAGGGCCTGCCTTTTTAATAGTCAATACAATTTCTTTAAAATTTTCTCTGTTACTTTTTCCACACCAGAGACATCTTTGTTTTTTCCCATATAATGCAAACATGCAACAAATCCTTTCCCGTTAATTTCATTGGACATAAACACATTATAACAGATTGAAGTCTGCGAAAGACGATACCCTTATGAACTTACAGATGACTCTTTGTTATTTGAAGTAAAATATCATAAAATGATACAAAATCATTTAGTGAGGAAAGGAGAAAAATGGATATGAGAATGTTGGCTTTGTATGTATGTGTTGCGATGATTTTTATTTCAGTTGGCTGTACCCAATCAACAAAGCAGGTGACCGAGATAAAGCGGTATCCCATTAGCAGCCTTGAAGGAGTTATCACAAAGTCCGGTGTAGAGTTTGACAAGGCAGTTTCGAGTGACGGAAACGGCTCTTTGCGAATTACTGTAACAGAGCCTACTACAGTCCGCTTATTTGAAGTAGGTGACATAAACATTGAGAATGCGCGACTGATTTATCAGGCACGGGTTCGGACAGAAAATGTCGAGGGCCAGGTATATCTTGAGATGTGGTGTCATTTTCCAGGTAAGGGCGAGTTCTTTTCTCGAGGGTTACAGACCCCGCTCACTGGGACTACAGATTGGACAACAGAGGAAACACCGTTCTTTTTGAAGAAGGGTGAAAAGCCTGACAACGTGAAACTCAATCTGGTTATTAATGGCAAGGGCACAGCATGGATTGACGATATTCGTCTTCTGAAAGGGCAGCTCCAGTAATAAGTATGGATGTGACACTCGACACTATTAGAGATATAAAACTATATCAGTCAAGAACAGGATACCGTTTTTCTGTAGATGCTCTTCTTCTCTATGATTTCGTGAACCTCCAGAAGGTAAACGGTATTGCCGATCTTGGATCCGGGTCAGGTATTGTGGGAATTCTCCTTGCAAAGAAATATCCCGATGCAAAGATAACCCTGTTTGAGATTCAGAAGAGCCTTGTCTTGCTGGCAGAGAAAAATATTGTTTTAAATTCGCTTGAAGATAGGGTTAAGGTGATCAAGGCAGATATTAGAGAGATAAAAAATGCTGACTCATCACCAGTCATCCCTCACTCTTTCGACCTCATTGTATCAAACCCTCCTTTCAGGATTCTGAAGAGTGGTCGCATCAGTAGAGAGGAAGAAAAGGCAATCGCAAGACATGAGATAAAACTAAAGCTTCCCGAACTTGTCAATGCGGCATCATATCTCTTAAAGGCAAAAGGAAGGTTTTGCATTGTGTATCATCCTCACAGGCTTTCAGAACTCATGGATATTTTGAAAAAGAAAGATCTGGAGCCCAAAAGGTTAAGATTTGTGCATTCACATGGAGAATCAGAGGCGAAGATGGTTCTGTTGGAGGCGGTGAAGGGAGGAAGGATAGGGATAAAGATAGACAAACCACTTTATATTTATAAGGCAGACGGGAGTTATACTGAAGAGATGGAGAAGATATATAATCCGGTGATCTAAGTATAGATTGTAGTTCTGTCATTGCGAGCCGAAGGCGAAGCAATCCCTTTAATTAGAGATTGCTTCGTCGTCCTAATTAAATCAGGACTCCTCGCAATGACTTTAAAAAACTTGTACAATTGGGAGGAGATGTTTGTGGATCGTCTCAATGATTTTCTCACATATCTTTTAGTAGAAAAAGGGCTCTCGAGAAATACTATTGCAGCATATTCGACAGACCTCGGCAAGTTTCATAAATTTCTTTTATCAAAAGACAAAGAATTTGTTTCATTCTCCAGGGCGGACATAATTGATTTTATTGAAAGGCTCAGGGATGAGGGATACTCTGTATCGAGCATCTGCAGGATTATATCTTCAATCAAGAGTTTGTGTAAATATCTCATCATTGAGAATGTGATAAAGGAAGACCCATCAGAAAACATGCAGGCACCGAAAAAGTGGGAAAGGCTTCCAAAATCATTAAGTATTTCTGAAATCATGTCCTTCTTGAAAGATGACTTATCACTCGTACACTCTGGGCCTACTGCAATAAGGGATTTTGTAATGCTTGAATTATTGTATTCTTCAGGCTTGCGCGTGAGCGAGCTTGTGTTCCTTAAACTTGAGGATGTTAACTTAGAAGCCGGGTTTTTAAAAGTTTTAGGAAAAGGTTCAAAAGAAAGAGTGGTGCCTGTCAATACGCGGGTAATAAAAAAGCTTAAAGCATATATCAACGATCAGAGAAAAGAGATCTTGAAAAAAAGACAATCTCCATATCTTTTTGTGACAGGAAGAGGGAAGCCTATGACAAGACAGCGGTTCTGGCAGACAATAAAGGCGTTGGGTAGGAAGCGAGGCATCGATATTTCACCACACACACTACGACATTCTTTTGCCACACATCTGCTTGAAGGCGGGGCTGATCTCAGGTCTGTACAGAAGATGCTTGGCCACTCTGATATATCAACGACTCAGATTTATACAAAGGTCACAACTGACAGGATAAAGAAGGTTTATGAAAAACACCATCCGAGAGCATGAAAAACAGTGACAAGTGGTAAGTTTTTATTTTATACTTTTTATTCATAGTCATTGATTATTACTTAATTATTTTTGATAACGCGGAGGTAATTATGCCCAATAAATTAGGTGTGTCCGAGCTTTATAAGTACTGTGACCCCAATGTGTTTATTTTCACTACAACCAATGAGCTTAAAGCTTTCACAGGGACTGTAGGTCAGGAAAGGGCGTTGAGTGCCATTGACTTTGGTCTCAGTCTTGAAAGCATGGGATTTAATATCTTCATTTTAGGTGAAAATGGCACAGGCAAGATGACGACAATCAGGTCAATTCTCGAACAGAAGGCAAAGGATGAACCAGTTCCTCGGGACTGGTGCTATGTATATAATTTTAAGGATCCTGATGTGCCGTTGACAGTTTCTCTCGAACCTGGGAAGGCAGTGTTATTTCAGAAGGATATGGAAGAACTCGTCAAGATACTGAAGATTGAAATTCCGAAAGTTTTTGAATCAAAAGAATATGAAAAGCAGAAAAACAAGATAATAGAAGAGTCTCAGAAAAAACAGAAAGAAACCTTTTCCAATCTTGAAGAAGAAGCTCGGGAGAAAGGTTTTTCAGTTCGGAAGACAGTGAGCGGTTTAATGATCATACCGGTGAAAAAGACAGGAGAACCACTCACAGAAGAGGAATATGAACTTCTTGATGAGAAGACAAGGAAAAAGATAGATGAAATAGGAAAGATTCTTCAAGAGAAGCTTAATGATGTGGTACGTGTGGTGAGGGAGAGCGAAAAAATGGTGAAGGAGGCAAATGCAAAGCTTGAAAAAGAAGCTGCTCTTGCTGCAGTGGGCCATCTTATAGATGAAGTCAAGAATAAGTACAAAGAACATGAGAAGATTACCGTATATTTTGATAACGTAAAGGCTGACATTCTTGAGCACCTTGATGACTTTACTGCTCCGGAAGAACAGGCTCCCGCGCTGCCGTTTATGAAGCTTCCAAAAGCAGAACCTGCATTCACGAGATATACCGTGAATGTACTTGTGAATAATGGGGATTGTAAAGGTGCACCCTGTGTGTTTGAGAGTAATCCGAACTATTATAACCTCTTTGGAAGGATTGAGCATAAAATACAATATGGAATTGCCATAACTGATTTTTCGATGATTAAAGGGGGTTCATTACACAAGGCAAATGGTGGGTATCTTGTCATAAATGTCCTTGACCTTCTGAGAAATATCTTTGCATATGATGCATTGAAAAGAGCGATCCGTAATAGAGAGCTGAAAATAGAGGATGTATGGGAGCAGTACAGGCTCATATCAACAACAACCCTGAGGCCCGAAGCGATACCACTCGATGTCAAGGTTATCCTTGTGGGGAACCCTTATCTCTATTACCTCCTCTATAACCTTGATGAAGAGTATAGAGAATTATTTAAGGTGAAGGCTGATTTTGACAGCAGGATGGAAAGGACAGATGAGAATATTCAGAAATATGCCTCTTTTGTTGCAACGAGGTGCAAAGAAGAAAAACTCCTTCCTTTTGACAGGACAGGCGTTGCAAAAATTGTAGAGGTTGGTTCAAGGCTCGCAGATCATCAGAATAAACTTTCATCACGGTTCAGCGAAATTACAGACATAATAAGGGAGTCAAGCTACTGGGCATTCAAAGCGAATAGTCAATTGGTCACTGAAGAATATGTCAATAAGGCGATGGACGAACGGGTATTCAGAACAAACAGGATCGAAGAACGCTTAAGGGAGATGGTCCTGGAAGGAACTATTATTATTGATACTGAAGGAGATAAAGTAGGGCAGATTAACGGTCTCGCGGTAATCGACTTGGGCGATTACAGTTTCGGGAAACCCTCAAGGATTACTGCAAGGGCATATGCAGGTAAGGCAGGTGTGGTGAATATAGAGCGCGAGACAAAGATGAGTGGCAAGATACATGAAAAAGCCATACTTATCATCACGAACTATCTCGGGAGTAAATACGCAACAAAGAAACCAATAAGCCTTTCGGCATCTATCACATTTGAGCAGCTCTATGACATGGTTGAGGGTGACAGCGCCTCCTGTGCAGAACTCTATGCACTTCTGAGCAGTATCGCAAATATTCCTTTAAGGCAGACTATTGCGATTACGGGTTCGATGGATCAGAATGGAGATGTTCAGCCTATTGGTGGAGTGAATGAAAAAATAGAAGGGTTCTTTGATCTATGCAGGTTAAGGGGACTTGATGGGAGCCATGGAGTCATCATACCGAAAAGAAATGTGAAACATCTCATGTTAAAAAAGAATGTTGTTGATGCGGTAAAAGAAGGTAAATTTACCATCTACTCCATCGAAAGGGTTGAAGAAGGTCTTGAAATACTCACAGGGATACCTGCAGGTGAACCAAAGGAAGACGGAACATATCCCGAGGGCACAGTGAATTATCTTGTAGTCAAACGTCTTACAGAGATATCAGAGGCGGTTAAGGAAAAGAAGGCGGAAGAAAAAGAAGAAGGGGAAAAAGAAAAGGATACATGAAAAAGGTCCATGACTCGTAGAGCGGTATGGCTGGTTGAAGCCGGTTTATTGATTATTCTGTCCATACCGTTCGTCGTTTTGCCGTTAGGATTTTCAATAAAGGTCGGGGAATTACTCGGCCTTTTGCTTTTCTATGTATGGGGAAGCAGAAGAAAGATCGCGATAGAAAATCTAAGGAACTCTCTATTGTCTCGTACGATAGTTGTCTCGAAGCCGGTAGAAAAAATAATCAGGGATAGTTTCAAAAACTTCGGAAGGTCATTGATAGAAATCATAAAGATCTATTATGGTTTTGGTAAAAAGATAATAGATTCTGTGGAGTTTGAGGGGATCGAAAACTTCAACCAGTCTCGATCAAAAGGTAAAGGAATTATATTGTTAACCGGCCACTGCGGTAACTGGGAACTCCTTGCAATCATGGCTTCGGTAAGGTTCTCTCCTATCTCTATTGTCGCAAGACCAATAAATAATCCGTATATTAATAAAATTCTTGAGAGTGCGAGAAGGAAATATGGCAACACAGTAATTTACAAGCAGGGCGCGCTTAAATCTATTATTACCACGTTGAGAGATAACGGATGTGTGGGCATACTGATGGACCAGGCAGTCCTCCCTGAGGAGGGATATGTGATAGATTTTCTCGGCAGAGGTGCATGGACAACAAAGATGCTTGCACTTATCGCAAGGAAGACAGGTACAGCAGTGGTGCCTGCATTCATCCATCGAACTGACAATGGTCACAAAATAAAAGTATATCCGGAGGTGGAATTATCAGAGAGTGATGAGAAAGAAACTGCAGTGCGTGAAGACATAAAGAAATTTTCAGGTTTTATTGAAGACTACATCAGAGAACATCCCTCAGAATGGCTATGGATCCACAGGAGGTGGAAGAGGGTGAAAGAGAATTAACTCTTGATCAATTCCTCCCCCGCCTTATATGCTTCCTGAAGTGCTGTTGGATGCTGAAGAATTGCGCCCTTTGCATCTACACCTAAAAAACTCAATGTCTTATGTTCAGGGACACTGATAGTTCTGAAGAATGCCTTTGCAGTTGCTTCTGCACACCGAACGCCAATTTCTTTTTTCATTCCGCCAACGAGTATGAGTAACCCTTTTCTTCTGAACTTACCTGCAGTGATGGTCTTTTTGAGGAGATAT
>JAOUJR010000095.1 GCA_029883145.1 Nitrospirota bacterium | reverse complement strand
AAAGGCCTGAAAAATTGTTTAAAAATATGTAATTTTTGATTTATTGCACGCTTTTTAAAATGTGTCTCTTTTGAATAAAAATTTGCTCTGCTGAATATAATGATGTATAAAGCCATATACAGGTTAGGCGAATACCGGATTACCGAATATGAGAACGGTCAGTTATGGTGGGAAACTCACGTTGCTCTTGGTGAACAACGTAGAGGGAAATGCTTTATCCACGGTGACGTTCTCATTATCGGGCATTGGAGCCATGAGGAGAGCGGCTACTTAATAAGAGAATTCTTTGAACAGTTGCAGAAATTACCCGCCTGGAACAAGACTCGTTATTTTTGTTTTGCCTCTAATCTATTGGACGTTGTCACTGGACAAAGTCTGACAAATGATTTTCTGGAGAAGCGTTTGTCTTTAGTGAATATGAACAGCGCTGGTCTGAAGTCAGACATAAGCGACGGGCCAAGGACGTTCCGGCTCGGGCAATATCAGATTACGGTTACCGCCAATAGTGAAGTTACCTGGCAAACTTATGGAGGATTTAACAGAATCATCGGCGGGAAATGCGTTATCGAGTCAGACATACTTTTCATCGGTTCCCAGGAATATGACGAAGAAGGGCAGAGCAAACAGGAATTCCTCAGCAAGTTACACCAACTACCGCAATGGGACAAGACTATGGCCTGGTGTCGCAGTTTAGCTCTGCGGGCTTGCCAGCATCAACAACAAACAGAGAGACCTGCTGCTCCTATCCAACCCAAGGATACATGGGATGACCGTTCCCTTGACGAAAAACCCGCAGCAACTTGGCAAAATCGTTATGAAGAAACACCTAAGAGATTACCGCTGTCGAGCTTCAATTGGCTGAAAAAATCATGGCATTGCGTGTGTGAAAAGAAAGTTTGGTTGAAATATCTAATCCCGCTGGTCGTGGTTGGGCTGTTGTTTGGACTGGTGATGATTTTACACTCAGTAGATGAAAAATTACATTGGACTCACTGGTTTAAAGAGAAAGAGCATCATCATAAACATAATGACCACAGATGATAAGGAGACAGGGAGTAGACCAGCCAATTCGTATACCTATTACGTTAAAGAGGCCAAACTAATGCCAAGACTATACCTGCCAATTACCCAAATCATAGAGGACCAAATATCAATCACAGGCGAAAAAGCCCGCTATCTCACTTCTGTTCTCAGATGCAGGGAAGGAGATGATCTGATTGTATTTGACGGAAATAATAACTGTTTCAGAACAACGATAGTACAGGTTACCAAAAAAGAGGTAACAGTTCAGGTCCTGGAAAAATTCTCCTTCGATTCTGAGTCTCCCCTACACATCACCCTTGCGCAGGGACTCCTCAAGGGTGAGAAAATGGATATGGTTATTCAGAAAGCAACTGAACTTGGAGTAAAAGAGATAATGCCTGTAATCACCGAAAGAAGTCAGGTGCGGGAGACAAGGAAAGTGAGCAGATGGAGAAAGATTGCTGAAGAGGCATCAAAACAATCCGGAAGAAGCATGATCCCGGTCGTTCATGAGCCAATAAATTTTAACGATATCTTTTCTATTCACTCTTCACGACTTACGCCTCACGGACTTATCTTTTATGAAGAAGGCGGGATGAAATTATCAGAGGTAATTCAAAAACTCATGAAACATGATACAGGATACACGATACAAGATAAAAATATTATAAATCATACATCATGTATCTTGCATCCTGCATCCTTACCCGTTTACCTTTTCATCGGCCCTGAAGGTGGTTTTACAAAAGAAGAGGTTACTCTCGCAAAAGAAAAAGGGCTCCTTATTATTTCTTTTGGTAAAAGAATTCTCAGGGCTGAAACTGCTGCAATCTCAGCAGTAACATTAGTGCAGTTTCTTTTAGGTGACATGGGTTAATCCTTCTTCTTTATAGACATAATTCTCTCGACAGGTACAATAACCCATCCGCTTTCTGACTCGAGATGGACGTCAACCTCTCCAATCTCTATGAGTTTTCCTACATACATCATATCCGCTGTCTGTACCTCAACAATCTTTCCTATTAAATCAAACATGTCACCCTCCGTACCCGCGCCTTCCTGTCTCCTGATTATGCACTATTTCAGCACCAATCAGAAAGATACATGTAGAATAATATACCCAAAGGAGGAACACAACAAAAGTAGTAAGCGAGCCATATATTGTTCCAAATTTTACAAAACTTCCAACATACCATGTAAAGAGATGCTTTGCAACTTCCTGCAATGATGTGGCAAATAAAGCACCAATAAGCGCATGAGGAAGTCTTACCCTGGTTTTCGGAAGAAGGATATAAAGCATGGTAATGGTAAAAAGTACCATAAAAAATGGCACTACATACGCTATAAGAAAACTTGTGATCATACCGATCCTTAATTCAGGGAAGATAGGTTTCAATGCTTTAAGCAGAGGAATGAATGATGATGCAGTAAATGAAAAGAGAATCATGATAATAATGAGCGTAACAACACCAAATGACAGAATAAAAGACCGGAAAATACTTCTCATTTTCTGTATCTTGAATATGAGATTTAATGCATTTTCAAGGGCTGAAAAAACCTGATATGAAAGAACTCCGTATAATATAATGCTTAACGTGCCAATATCTCTAAATGTAATAAGTTTCCCCAGTTCACCTGTAATCCCCGATGTTATAGTGGGGAAAAAAGTGATAAGCTTATTGGATAAGAACTTATAAAAACCAGGATAATATCCAAGGACAGATCCGAATATAGCCACAAGGAAAAGACAGAATGGTACCAGCGCCATCATAACAAAGTATGAGATGGAGCCTGCGAGCATTATACCGCCATCTCTAAAAAAATCGATAAAACTCTTCCCCATTATTGTTAAATACTTCAATGACCTTTTCCCCTTTCTCTGGCTCTGAAATAAATCTTGACTGGAGTTCCCTTAAATAAAAATCTTTCCCTTAACCCTTTTTCAATGTGTCTTATTTGTGCGTTCTTTAAGGATGACGGATAGTTTGTGAAGAAGACAAAAACAGGGGGTTCTATGTTCACCTGAGTGACATAGTAAAGCTTTATTTCCTTACCCTTATATTTAGGTAAAGGCATATTTTGCATAGTTTCCCTGAAAAACCTGTTCAGTTCTCCGGTCGAAATCCTTTTCTTTCGCTCTTTCATTATCTCATCAATTATCGGAAATACTTTTGTAATGCGCTTCTTCTCGAGAGCTGATATAGTCAGGAGCGGTGCATAGTGCATAAACCACATCTTCCTGCCCAATTCTTTTCCCAACATTATATATGCATCTTCAGGACTCTCAAGGAGATCCCACTTATTCAGCAGAAAAACCGCACCTTTTCCATAGCTTTCAACAATTCCTGCTATCTTCTGGTCCTGCTCAACTATGCCCTCACTTGCATTCAGGACAATAAGGGCAACATCACATCTCTCGATACTTTTAAGTGCCCTGACCATTGAAAACCTCTCAAGAGAGTAGCCTGCCTTTCCTTTTTTTCTTAGGCCTGCTGTGTCTATCAACAGATATTTTCTTCCATAAAATGTACATATACTATCTATGGAATCTCTTGTTGTCCCCGGGACAGGACTGACGATCAATCTCTTCTTTCCGAGAAGTGTATTTATTAAAGTGGATTTGCCCACATTCGGCCTTCCGACTACTGCAATCTTTGGGTAATGAATCTTTTCCTCACTATATGAAGGCAATAGAGAAATTAATTTATCCATAAAGTCACCATAACCATATCCTGTTGCAGCTGAAATGGACCATAATTCATCAGTGCCTATCGGGTAAAAATCATGAATCCTTTCTTCACGCGTAGGGGCATCAATCTTATTTACTGCCCATAGTACCTTCTTTCCTGAAGCCCTAAGCAGATTTGCAAGTTCCATATCAGATGGGGTGAGACCGTCCTTACCATCGAGAAGATGTATTATAATATCTGCTTCTTCAATCGCAAAGATTGCTTGCTCTTTTATCTGCAAAAAAATGTCTTCCGGAGGTTCTGGATAGAAACCTCCGGTATCAACTACGGTGAACGCCCTGCCTTCCCACTCTGCATCGAGATAGTTTCTGTCCCTTGTCACGCCCGGGACGTCCTCAACAATTGCAGCATACGTCTTTGTCATCCTGTTAAACAGGGTGGACTTACCCACATTAGGTCTGCCAACGATCACAACGATTGGTTTTGCCATAGTTATTCATTTTATACTAATATGAAGAATCTTATACAATAAAACATCAATGAAAAACTACCTGGTAATTATTTTTATTAGCTATCTTTTTGTCATACTCTTTGCCTATTGGCTCAGGTTCTTGAACTTTAGTTATTTAAAAAAACATGATACAGATATCCCCTCTGGATTTGAAGGTCATATTGATGAAGAACTCCTTAAAAAAACAAAGGAATATACTCTTGAACATAGTCGCCTTGATCTCATTGAATCTGTGTTGAACAATATACTTTTGCTTATTTTTCTATTTGGTGGCTTGCTTAACCTATACAACTCCTGGATTTCATCCCTTCGTTTGCCTTTTATTGTATCAGGCACACTATTTTTTATCCTTCTCAGTTATGCAGGAACTGTCCTTTCTATCCCGTTCGGTCTTTATAGTACTTTCAGGATAGAAAACAAATATGGATTCAGGACAATCACTTGTAAATTATGGGTAATTGACTTTATAAAATCGACTCTTCTTTCGACATTTCTCATGGGTATTGTGTTATCAGTTGCATTCTGGATCATTCATCTGAGTCCACATTATTGGTGGCTCGGGGTATGGGGGTTTTTCCTGCTTTTCAGTCTGTTTATCATGTATATCTCACCCTACATCATCGAACCGCTCTTTCATAAATTTTCTCCTATTGGTGAAGAAGGACTTGAGGAAAGGATTAAAGAATTAATGAAGAAAGTACACATTAAGATTTCTAAGGTTTTTAAGATAGATGCGTCAAAAAGAAGTCGTCACACAAATGCATATTTCACCGGCATCGGAAGAGTCAAACGGATAATCCTTTATGATACACTGCTTGAAAATATGAAACATGATGAGATCCTTGCTGTACTTGCACACGAAGCCGGGCACTGGAAGAAAAAACATATACTCAAACAGATAATCGTTTTAGAGTTTCTCTCACTGATAGGGATTTATATCTCCTTCAGAATCCTCCAAACAGACTTTCTTGTAGATTTATTTCAGATTAAACCTGACACACTCTTTGCAAAGCTTGTGATCCTGGGTTTTATTGGAAGCATTATTTCTTTCCCTTTTACTCTGTTAAGCAATTATATTTCACGGCGGTTCGAAAAAGAGGCAGATATGTTTGCAGTGAAACTGATAAAAAATAGCGAGAGTATGACCCGTGTTCTGTTAAAGTTGTCTAAAGACAACCTTGCAAACCTTCATCCCCATCCGCTCTATGCAGCCTTTTATTATTCACACCCACCTGTAGTGCAGCGTGTGAAGTACCTTCGCGAACTCTCTCATTAACTCCATCCATAGTTCAGCAACATCGCTCAGGGTTTCATCAAATTCCGGGTAGTCAGACATCTTTTCCATGTGATTGAGCAGGGATTCGCAGAAATACCAGTTACATCCCGAAGGACGTACTGCCCGCTCAAGAGTACAACCGTTGACAGATGAAAATTGACAGGGATCTGACTCTTTCCTTCCGAACTTAAATTCAGGTGGCTTCAGCCCGAGTGCATGGATATATATAATATCTTCTTGATTATAATATCCATGTTTATTACTACAACATATATTTTTACAGACAGGGCACACTGTTTCGGTACATTGCTGGATAAAAGGACTTATCTTTTCAACTCCTTCTTTTATCATCTGAGCAATTTCACTCACTCTCTGAAGTTCATCATCATGTTTCTGAAAAAGAATTTCTACGATGGAGCGTATTTGGTTATATGTAGCCTGGTCTTGGTAGTTGAGACTCCTGTTGAAAAAGTCATGTTGCATATCAATCATAAATCCAACCAATAAGGGGGCAGGATATAGTATTTGAGCGGTTTTAAATTCTTTCGAAGAAAGAATTTACCTCGGAGGTCGATACGACCGAGAATGAGCGAAAATGCTCTATCCTGTTCATACATTACAATTTTTACTACACCTCAAAAATAAACTCTATTTCTACAGGCGAATTGAGAGGGAGAACATTCACACCCACTGCAGCCCTCACATGTCTGCCTGCCTCACCAAAAATTTCATGGAGCAAGTCCGAAGCAGCATTCAATACTTTTGGCTGTTCTGTGAAATCAGGCGCAGAAGCAACGTAACCGGTAATCTTAATGCACCTTCTCACCTTATCCAAACTTCCAATATCCGCCTTCAACACAGAGAGCGCATTAATCGTAGCTGTCCTTGCCTCTTCCCTTGCTTCATCGAGGTTTATATCTTCACCTACCCTTCCCTGTTTTGTGAGTTTCCCCTGTTTTACAGGAAGTATTCCGCTCAGAAAGACAAGGTTCCCGGTTCTCACCACAGGAATATAAGAGCCAAGAGGAGTTGGTGCTTCTAAAAGTTCTATACCAAGTTTTTTTAGCCGTTCCTCTGGT
>JAOUJR010000094.1 GCA_029883145.1 Nitrospirota bacterium | reverse complement strand
ACCGGATTTGCTCCTTTTTGATAGTATGTCATGTGGATTACTATGCTTGAAACTTTAGGAAAGCGTTCTGAAACCAACCCGGCAGCAACTCTTCGTTGTTTGTTCAGCTCTACCATTTCAATATAATTTTGTCTGTGTGCCATTTTTCCCTTCACAATAAAAAAGTTCCCCTGCAGAGCAGGGGAACTTTTGCTGTCAATTAGAGCTTCACCACATTAATAGCCCTGGGGCCTTTGGGGCCCTTTTCAGTTTCAAAGCTGACTGCATCACCCTCGGCAAGGGACTTAAATCCATTGCCCTGGATTGAAGAATAGTGGACAAAAAAATCACTGCCGTCTTCGTCTGTAATAAAGCCAAAGCCCTTGGATTCATTAAACCATTTTACTGTTCCGTTAGCCATCTTTTTTACCTCCTTATGTATAAACTAAAATTTCAGATTAAACATGCGCAAAATAAAAAAAGCCACAAAGCTAAAAGTCTTTGTGGCCCTTACAGTAACAAAAACTTCTGAAACTTCAAGAGAAGAATACCATGCAAGAGGGAAAAAAGTCAATATTTGTATCTAAGGATTGAGCATTCTGCTTGTTCTTCATGATATAATGTCTTAAAAACCAGGGAGGTTACATTGGCAAAACATGCTGGAGCATTTAGAAGTGAGAAGCGAAGAAAAGAGTTGTCCCGATTGAAAAAACAGGAAGAGAAAAGGAAACGACGTTTGAACAAAAAAGTCGGTTCCCAACAGGATATTGAAATGACAGATACAGAGGGAAAAGACAGGGAACAAGAAAATTAAATTGATAAGAATTTGCTTTATAGTTTTGTAATAAGCTTCAGTGATAGTATTAAAAATTTTTTTATGCAGCTCAAACCTCTTAACATCTTAATCAGAAACGGTTGTTTTTGAAAGATGAGTCCGGTAATGTAATATCTCCAGTATCCTTTCCTGTACCTCTTCAGGCGTTATGAGAGAACCACCGGGTTTACCATAAAATAAAACATCAGATCTCCCGTTAACTGCCAGTCTGACATCCTCCACCATCTGGCCAGCATTCATTTCTATTGTGAGAAACCGCCTATTTTCTCCAGCAAGCATGAACAATTCTCTTTCAGGAAAAGGAAAGAGTGTAATCGGTCTGAAAAGGCCCACTTTCAATCCTTCTCGTCTGAGTCTCCTTACAGAAGACAGTGCAATCCTTGCAGCAATTCCAAAGGCAACGATTAAAACCTCTGAGTCTTCAGTAAAATATCCCTCGAACTTCACTTCTTTATCTTTCATCTTTTTGTATTTTTGCTGGAGCACATCATTTTTCATCTCGAGTTCGCCTTCACCCATATAAAGGGACTTAATCACACGAGGTTCCCTGCCCTTGCACCCGTCAAGTATCCACTCCTTTTCGGGAAGCTCTGGATTCACATACGGTGTGGGATAAAAAGGCTCCATCATCTGGCCGAGCACACCATCTCCGAGTATCATCACAGGATTTCTATATTCCTCTGCCTTATCAAAGGCGAGCATTGTAAAATCCCACAGCTCTTGTAAGTTGTAAGGTCCGTAGACGAGTAACTTGTAGTCTCCATGTCCTCCTCCTTTAACCGCCTGAAAATAATCTGCCTGACTGCCTGAGATATTTCCGAGGCCAGGTCCGCCTCTTTGTATATTCACTATCACTGCGGGAAGTTCAGAACCTGCGAGGTAGGATATGCACTCCTGCTTCAGACTAATTCCAGGACTGCTTGATGAGGTCATTGCCCTTGCGCCTGCAGCAGATGCACCATAGACAATATTTATTGCAGCAAGCTCGCTTTCAGCCTGAATAAAGACACCGCCTACTTCGGGCATCCTCCTTGCCATATATTCGGGAATTTCGTTCTGAGGAGTTATTGGATATCCTGCATAGAAGCGACAGCATGCCTGAATTGCAGCCTCTGCAATTGTTTCATTGCCTCTCATAAGAACTTTTTTATTCATGCTCGAAATTATACCACAAAAAACCTAATTCGTTCATTGACCTTAATTTTCGAAATTGTTGTTCTCTTTCATACAATAGGGAACTGTCTTTAAACGGCTTTGTTTTGCTATTTCTTTCTCACTCATTTTGATTAAACTATCAGAACAAAAGTAATCCGGAGGTAACACATGTCAGAAAAAAACCTTGAGCAGTTAGTCATATTAGCTGAGATGACAGCAAAAGTGGTATCAGATGGGCAAATAACCTTGATGAGATTCGAAAACGGATGGAAGGTAATGTTTGGCATTCCGATTCTTAATCCTGAGGAGAGTGAAAAAATTTTGAATTATAAAGAATTCATCACGCTCAAGAATGCTCTGCGTCATTTAGTTGGTGAGGTATAATGTTCGAGCGTATATCTTAATCCTCAAGCAGGAAATGTCTTAGAAAGGTTTCTACTATCGTTTTCCATATGCAGCAAGGTTTTTCTATTATTCCTGCTGCTTTTTTAACCAGAGAGGAATTGATATTGTAGGAATAGGACGATATTCAGCAGATGGTCACGTCTTTTTTATCCAAGCCCTTTTTCAGTCTCCTCACAATATCACCTACAAAATCCTTATCTAACCATTGCTGCAATTTCAACTGACTGTATATATGTTCTGTCTTTGAGACATAGTTCATTCTGTCGATAAAGACATATTCAACATAACGAATGATTCTTTCACATAATACCTCAGGGTTCATTGGAAGTACAGGTCCTATGAATGCATACGTTCTTATCTCCTCTTCATGGAGTCTCTTCAGGGTGTTTATCCTCGCTTCAAGAGGCGGAGCCTTCGGTTCGAATACTTTTCTTATTCTTTCATTATCTGTGGTAACAGTAATACCTATTTCCAGTTTTTTAAATTTTTTGAGTATATCTATATCCCTAAGGACAAGGGGAGATTTTGTAAGTATGTCAACAGAAGACTGATAAGGTAATAACTCTTCAAGGCATCTCCTCGTGAGTTTATATTTCCCCTCAACAGGTTGATAAGGGTCCGTGACTGAACTGATGATTATGTTACCTCTTACTGCTCTCTTAAGCTGTCTTCTCAGAATCTCCGGTGCATTCATTTTGGCATCAACAAAACTTCCCCATGGTTCTGTATGGCCTGTATATTTTTTCATAAATGAGGCATAACAATACCTGCATCCATGAGAGCAACCGATATAGGGATTAATGCAGTAATCAGCTCCAGGAATTCCTGATTTTGAGAGGATTGATTTTACTGTAATTTCATTGAAAATTAAACTCATATTTTATTTTACCATTGTTGTCAAAACGTCTTTTGATCTCATTTTAATTACAGGAGCACTTAAAGAGGCAGGTTTGTTTTTGAATAGAGAGGTTAGGTGAAAGTGAGCGATGTCTGCTTTTTCAGTGTATACAAAAGTTTGCCAATGTATTTATTTAATGGATTTGATCTCTTCAGAAATGTGAGAGGTGGTTTTTTACGTATCCCGAGTTTTTTCAGTTCGAAAAGGAGATCTCTATTTTCCGTGTCTATCTCGAGTCCTTTCTTGAAAGAAGCTTGCGCTAATCTCTTTTTATTGGCCAAAAGATATGTTCTTCCAAGGTTCAAATAAAGAATTGGATAGTAGAACTCCTCTCCAAAAGGCACTTGTTCTTTCAAAATTTTGAATGCTTGCCTGCAGGTAGTTACTCCTTTCGAATAATTTTTATTCACAAATGCCTCAAGATAGCCTTGATATGAAAAAATAAACGGATTATTAGTATAATGCTTCATTGCTTCAGTTAACAATTTTAATGCATCTTCTTGACTGTTCTTTTTGAGAAGGTTTTCAACTTTTACAATGTATTCTCCGCAAGTTATAGTTTGTACGACTACCTCCCGTTTCAAGGCTTCAATGGCCTTTTTATGCTGCCTCTGAATGAGCTCCGAAAATCTTTCATTAAAGTCAGGTGTACCAAGTATATGATTGTAATCAACCTTATGAGAGGAAATTATCTCTCCCTTCCGATATACCCGTGTCACTATGCAGGGAGCTTTAATTCCGAGATCTTCTGTATCAACGAGATATATCTCCCCTGATAAAGTTATCTTTGTGCTCAACCCTTTTGAAAGTTTTGATGTAATTTTTATAATATCTTTATTCATTTCATTTTGTCTTATTATCAATTAATGATTGTAATCTACAATTTTTATACAGGGATGTCAAATAATCCCCAATGAAAACCTGTACATATGCTTCACCTGCTCCCGGACAATCTCGCCAAAATTTAGAGTGAAAAAACAGGTTTGACAAAAACTCTACCCTTCCTTTATGATTTTTGTTACCCTCTGATAATTTTTAGGGTTTTATGAGTTCATCAAAAACATGATTGACCTAATAAATAAATTGTTCACTTAGAACAGAGCATGTTATGTATTTTCAGGAATTAATTTTAAAACTCCAGCAGTTCTGGTCAGAGAAAGGTTGCTTACTTCTTCAACCTTATGACATTGAGGTAGGTGCAGGCACATTCCACCCTGCAACATTCTTCAGGGTTATAGGGCCAGAGCCATGGAAAGTTGCTTATGTTGAGCCATCAAGAAGACCAACTGACGGAAGATATGGAGAAAATCCAAACAGACTCCAGCACTATTACCAGTATCAGGTCATCCTGAAACCATCTCCTTCAGACAGTCAGGAAGTCTATCTTGAAAGCCTTTTTTATTTAGGTATAGACCCCCTCAAACATGATATCAGATTTGTTGAGGATGATTGGGAATCTCCCACGCTCGGTGCATGGGGTCTTGGATGGGAGGTATGGCTTGATGGCATGGAAATCACACAGTTTACTTATTTCCAACAGGTTGGAGGAATAGATCTTAAACCTGTCTCACTTGAATTAACCTATGGACTCGAAAGAATTGCGATGTATCTTCAGGAAGTGGACAATGTATTTAATCTTGACTGGTGCGAGGGCATAAAATACGGCGAAATCCACCATAGTAATGAAGTGGAATGCTCAAAGTATAATTTCGATTATGCTGATACAGAACTCCTTATAAGACAGTTTGATGCATATGAGAAGGAGTCAATCAGACTCAATAAACTCGGGCTTGTCATTCCATCGTATGAGTTCTGCCTGAAGTGCTCACACACATTCAACTTGCTTGATGCACGGGGTGCCATTTCTGTCACAGAAAGGACAGGATATATTGCACGTGTGAGAAATCTTGCAAAACACTGTGCAGAAGCATATTACAGGCAAAGGGAAGAGATGGGATTCCCGCTCCTCACGCAAGTGGAACACAGGGAGTAAGAAATGGAAAATGAAGAAATTCAGAACTTCTCCCTTCTTCTGGAAATCGGCACCGAGGAAATACCTGCACGCTTTTTGTCCGGAGCAATCCAGAACTTAAAAGAAAATACCATCGCAATTTTAAAAGAAAACCTTATCGAGTTTTCAGAAATGAAGACTTATGCAACTCCGAGAAGACTGAGTCTTATCGCTCATGGATTGCCTGAGATGCAGGAGGGTCGTATTCGAGAGGTATTTGGCCCTCCAAAAAAGGTAGCCTTTGATTCCATGGGTAACCCTACAGAAGCTGCGCAAAAGTTTGCAAAATCTCTGGGTGTAGAAGTAGACAGTTTAATTACAAAAAAGAAAGATAAGGGCGAATACGTTGTTGCAGTGATGGAAGAACAACAAACAGCCGTGAAAGACATCCTGCCAGTGATAGTAAAAAAGATAGTACTCTCTCTGCGTTTCCCAAAGGCTATGAGGTGGGGAGACAGAAACATATTGTTTGTCAGGCCAATACACTGGCTATTAGCTCTGTTTGGGAAAGATACCATCAATTTTGAAATAGAGGGTATTAAAAGCAGTAACATGACTAAGGGGCATCGTTTTCTTTCACCTGCTCAATTCAAGGTGAAGGATATTTCAACTTATATAAACCTTCTTAGAAACAACTATGTCATGCTTGACCAGGAAGAAAGAAAAAGGATAATCCTTGAAGGCATGAGAAGACTGTCTGTCACAGTAGAGGGGACGCCTGTCGAAGATGAGGAACTCATAGAAACTGTAACCTATCTTGTTGAATATCCTGTGCCTGTACTCTGCAGCTTTCAGAAAGACTATCTGGAACTGCCAAAAGAACTTCTTATTATCGTCATGAAGGATCACCAGAAATACTTCGCCATTGAAGATGATGAAAAAAAACTCATCAACCATTTTATTGTCATCAGTAATACAAAAGAGGAAAATGCGGAAACAGTCAAGATAGGTGCTGAGCGGGTCGTAAAAGCACGGTTCGAAGATGCAAAATTCTATTTTGAGGAGGACAGAAAAAGGCTCCTTTTTGACAGAATAGAAGATCTCAAAAAAGTCACTTTTCATGACAAACTCGGAAGCCTGTATGAAAAGACAAAACGAGTTGCATCAATTGCAGAATTTCTTGCAAACAAGAGCATCCCTTCAGAAAAAGACAGGCTGATCAGCGCTGCATGGCTATCAAAAACAGACCTCGTCACAGGCATCGTCAGGGAGTTTCCTGAATTACAGGGAATTATGGGTAAGTATTACGCAATCAATGAGGGAAAAGATCCAGAAATTGCGGAAGCATTAGGAGAGCAGTATCTCCCTGCACATTCAGGTGGAAACCTTCCAAAAAGA
>JAOUJR010000093.1 GCA_029883145.1 Nitrospirota bacterium | reverse complement strand
ACAACAATGACATTTTTATCCTTTAACAAAGGAGGAGGTCTTTCCCCCCTGAATAATTGATTTCGTCTCTTGATGATTTCCTTTGTTTTTTTTATCTGTGCATTTTTCTCAGTATCAGTCAGTCCCATTTGACCTAACAACCTCTCATTTAATATGACCTCCCCATCGGGTCCCACTGCACCGAAACCAGCTTCAGGGTTATAGGGTATCTGAATCTTTCTCACGATAATGAAATCTATTGTCAGGTGGAGAGCATCTGCAATCTCTGAAGCAACAGGCACACCGCCTGAAGGGATTCCGAGAACAATACTATTAGTATCTTTATATTTGATGAGCATGGCAGCAAGAAGACGTCCTGCTTCTTTTCTGTCTTCAAAGACAAGAAGTTTATTCCTAAAGGAAATTTCTTCAATGGGCTTATCTATTGCCTTACTCCTTTGCGGAAAGTTATCGATTACTTTTAATACTTTAAGAATATCATATTGGAAAATAATGTCAAGAACCGCACCATAGTGGTTATGGTGAAGGGTGACACTTCACTAATATCAGGAGCAATCTCTCTGATGGTATAATAAACAAAAATGAATGTAGCTATGGTACAGGCAGTTATATTTGATTTTGGTGGAGTATTGGCAGAAGAAGGCTTTAAAGAAGGATTGAAAGCTATCGGTAATGAAAATGGACTTGATCCAGATACTTTTTTTATGATTGTTAATGAACTCGTGTATCAAACAGGTTATGTAACAGGGATAACCGATGAAGTTCATTTTTGGAATGCGGTGAGAGAAAAAACAGGAATTACCAGAAGCGATAAAAGACTCGGGGAAGAAATTCTGAAGAAATTTATATTAAGGCCTGACATGTTGAAGTGTGTTGAAAGAATAAAATCTTTGAATGTAGTCACCGCGATACTAAGCGATCAGACGAACTGGCTTGATGAGATTAATCAAAGAACGCCTTTTTATCACTACTTTGACTATATTTTTAATTCATTTAAACTAAAAAAAAGTAAAAAGGATGCATCAGTCTTCAGAGATGTCTGTTCAGTGATGGGTTTTAAACCTGAGGAAGTGCTTTTTGTGGATGACAATCGAGAAAATATAAAAAGGGCTTTGAATGAGTGTTTAAAGGTGATACACTTTATAGATCGGGATAGTTTTGAAAAAGAGTTCTTTACCGTGAAGGAGGGCGTGTGAAGATTCAAGATAAAATAGTGGAAATCATAAACCGTCTGAGGAAAGATTATCCAGAGCCAAAAACAGCTCTCAACTTCAGAACTCCTTTTGATCTTCTCGTTGCCACAATTCTTTCGGCACAGGCCACTGATGTCCATGTGAACAGGGTAACAGAGAGCCTTTTTAAAAAATATAAATCAGTTAAAGATTATGCAGATGTCCCTCTCGGGATACTCCAGAAGGATGTAAGTTCCATAAACTTCTATAAGACCAAGGCTAAGAATATTCAGAATGCTGCAAAGATGATCGTGGAAAGATTTGATTCAAAGGTTCCAAAGACAATGGATGAACTCACACAGCTACCGGGTGTTGCCCGGAAGACTGCAAATATATTACTTTCCAGTGCATATGGCATCAATGAGGGAATTGCGGTAGACACACATGTCAAAAGGCTTTCGTACCGGCTTGGTCTTACGAAATATGAGGATCCTGTCAAGATAGAAAAGGACCTCATGTCTATAACCCCTAAAGGAGAATGGGGAAATTTGTCCCATCTCTTAATACTCCACGGAAGAAAGATATGTCAGGCTAAAAAGCCAAAACACCATGAATGTGTCCTCTACGATATATGTCCATCGAATACTCTATAATTATAAATTGCTCAAATCTCTCGAAATGTCATTGGGTGAGTCCGATTAAATCGGGCGACGAAACAATCCTGTTTTTTAGAGATTGCTTCCGTCGATGCGACCTCACAATGACAGAAAAGGAGACATTATGAAAAAGAAAGAACCAAAACATACAGGCATACGTACAGGCATATCAGAAATTACAGGCAAAATGGTAAGAGTAAGACATGCGACTGAAGCAGATATGGGCTTCATTGAAAATAAATTAAAAAAACGCCATCTCGATACCGAGAAGCTCCATTACAGTCAATTTGTCGTTGCTACTGAAAATGGAAAACTCATAGGGTTTGGCAGGCTTATAAAAACAGGGAGAGTATATGAGATTGGTTGTATTATAGTTGTTGAGGAAAGAAAGAGACGCGGAATAGGATCAGTGATAGTAAAGCATTTAATTGATTATGCTCCGGTAAACATGGTGTACGTGATAACAGACTTAGTAGATTACTTTAAAGAATTGGGGTTTGAGGAGATGAAGAAAACTCCAAAAGACCTCTTAGATACTCTTTCTGCAGCATGCAAAGATAAGCAAGGGCACAATAAAGTCGTCATGGTCTATGTAAAACCTGAGAGGTGAAACAGACAATATGGTCGAAAATCAAGTTTATGACTGCATCATTATAGGTGCTGGCCCCGGGGGTCTGCAAGCAGCCATATATCTCGGAAGATACAACAGGAACATTCTTATTTTAGACAGGGGCGGTGGCAGAACAAGACATGCTCGGCATATAGAGAATTTTCTCACACAAAAAAGCATTTCGGGGAAAGAGCTTATAGAAATAGGTATAGAGCAGGCGCAAAATTTTAATATACATATCCAAAAGATGCCTGTTACAAAGGTTCTAAAAAATAATTATTATTTTAAAGTATATACCAGGGACAATAAGTTTCTCTCAAAATTCGTTATTGTCTCATCAGGTGTTTATGATATTTTGCCCCCTATAGAGAATCTTCACAAATTTTTAGGGGTCAGTTTTTTCACCTGTATAGATTGTGATGGATACAGAACCACCGGCAAGAGATTGGTTATTATAGGAGACTCCTTAAAAACAGTACACCTTGCCTTTGCCATGAAAGAGATGTTTACAAAGGACATCACTCTTATACCCTATCACTTTGAAGTTCCTCGAGAATATGAAGAAGAATTGAGAGAAAAAAACATACGATTGATTATAGGCGAGCCAATAAAAATCATTGGTGAAGAGAAGATAGAGGCCATTGAGATTAACACAGGTCAACTTGTAGAATGTGAGGCAATTATGTCTGATTTCGGATATAAACTCAATGATGAATTCTTATCTGACCTTCCACTGAAAAGGGATAAAGTGAGCCATAAATTTATAACGAATAGTAATTATGAATCGTCACTAAATGGAATGTATATTGTAGGTCCTCTGAACACAGGAAACGACCAGGCAATTATCGCTGCAGGAGAAGGTGCTGTTGCAGCCATAGATATTAACAAGAGACTTCTGGAGTTTTAATTACCCATAGAAAATATTTAAAGGGATCAATTTGATGGATGAAGTAGAACTAAAAGTCCTTGAGCCCAAGAAGAAAGTTGGTCTTATAGTAGTTATCACAGGCCATGGAAAGGGGAAAACTACCTCTGCATTGGGTATAGCATTGAGGGCTGCAGGGTATGGCATGAAAGTGTGCATAATAGGTTTTATGAAAGGTGACATGTACTCTGGAGAAATCGACGGCATAAAGAAGCTTGCACCAAATGTAGAACTTCACCTCACTGGAAAAGGTTTTTGCGGAATAAAGGGAGACTCATACACTCACAAGGAACACAGGGATAATGCTCAGGATGCCTTAAAACTTGCAAAGGAAAAGATGTTTTCAGGAAATTATGATATCGTGATACTTGATGAGATCAACAATGCCCTTAAATTAAAGCTAATAGATCTTTCACAGGTGCTCGATTTGATAGACAATAAACCACTGCTTCTGCACCTCATTCTCACTGGCAGACATGCTCATCCTGAGGTGATAAAAAGAGCTCATACGGTTACAGAAGTGAAGGAAATAAAACATGCTTACAGACAGGGCATAGAACCGCAGAAAGGAATCGATTACTGATATTTTCTTTGCAGACTCTTCCAGCAACTTAAATAATGATCCATTTTACTGCCGAAATAAGGAGAACTGTCATTGTGAACCAAAGGTGAAACAATCTCATAACTCATTTAAAAATCTCCGTTTATGTTTATCCCTTCATCAGTACTTTTACTACTCTTTCTCCATACCTTTTACTGTCTTCATCGTCAGTTACTATCTCGATCTCTTCCGGGTTTTTTACACCGAGTCCCAGCTCAACTGCCCTTGCTATCTGTTCCTGCTCAAAGATTTTCTTTTCCATAATTGCCTCGTTGCTACCGAGTTTCTTTAAAACAGACAGTCCAACAGCATCTATCGCAATTCTGTCAGTTCCTGCAAGGATGACATCAGCCCTCTTCTTCGTCCCTCTCATGGGGCCACCGTCCACAAAAGCCTCTATCCCATCGAGCAGTATGAGCGATGGTTTATATGCTTGATTAATCTCTGCTAACATCTTTCTCATGTCAAAAAAGGACGAGTGGAGCTCATTCATATTCCTTTTATGAGTTATTCCGACTGACAGCTTCAGAGACATGGTGAATACACCACCGTAACCATGGGTCTTCAGGCAGCATGTTGCAACAATACACTTTGAATCAAGAACAGGCTTGGCTACATCAAAACCATTCCTCCAGTGACTCTGTTCAGGCTTTATTCTTACCCAACCATCAGGAGGCAGCTCTTCAAAGTTTATGAGTCCAACATCAAGATTCTTACTCAGTTCATATATCCCCTTTTCTCTCAGAACACTAAATGTATCCGGTGGCCCGCTCCTTTCTCCGATGGTAATGCTTTTCGCACCCATCTTTTTCAGATGTGCTATCAGATGTATAAGAGTTTCGTTATGAGTAGAGCCAGGGAAAGGGTCAGCAGTATTAAAATTTGGCTTAAGGAGCACATCCCTCCCCTTCACAGGGTTTATACCGAGAAGGTCTATTGCCCTCTTAATTCCAGGAGCCCTGTCAGAGGTTTTCACAAGAGAGATTTTTGATTTTCCTTTTTTCGGATTCAATTTAATAACCTCCCTTCTTTACTTGTGCTTCCTATAACTAACTATAGCACGTTTAAAGACTTTGGTCATCAGGAGAGAAGCTTTTTGAATTACGCCTGTTTAGCTGCTTGTCTTTAACGAGTTTATATCTTTTGAAAAATTATAAAATGTGCTATATTCTTTTCAAGAAAGATGTCAACAGGTAATTCGTAAAGATGCAATTACTTCAACATATTTTCTCATCGCCTCTAGAATTATTAATAAAAGTTGAAAATGATAAGGTCGCTTTAGAAAGATCTCTTGTCGGTTTTGATGGACCTCATGCGTTGGGTAGGATCAAAATGGACCAAGAAACGTTTAAACCATAAGGAGGTGCTTTATGAATCGCCGTACTTTCTTAAAAATCGCCATGATTTCTTCCGCTGGTGTTGGCACGCTGTTGAAATCGAATATCACTTCGGCCAGAGGCATTCCGTCCAGTGTCTTTGAAAGCACGCCTGAGGGTAAATGTTATATGGCCCCGGCTAAAGGCGTGATCCAGACTTCCCTGACCGACCTGTTCAAGGTTGGTCCTGGGCCATCGAGCTCGCATACCATCGCACCCTTGCGGATTTCGGGTGATTTTTTGAAAACCGTGGAAAATCTACCGAAGGACGTCATGGAGAAGGCTCAATCCATCGAAGTCAGGCTTTTTGGCAGCCTGAGCGCCACGGGCAAAGGGCACCGCACCGACCGAGCCATTTTGGCCGGACTCTTGGGGCAGAAACCTGAGACGTGCGACACAAAACTGATGGACGAACTCCAGGACACAACGCGAAGGTATACGACGAGGATCAGCGGGAAAACCTTTGAGGTGAGCAAGAACATAATCCTTTGGGACAAAATTGAACATAACTACCCCTTCGTAAACACAATGATCATGCGACTCGTTGGTAAGGATGGGACGACACTTTTCGAGAGGGAGTATTACTCCACAGGAGGAGGTTTCTCCCAGTGGAAAGGGCAACCATCGCCGACTCGGGAAAAGCCAGTTCATCCGTTCAGCAGTATGATGGAATTTAAGCGGTTGTCACATGAACGCAATAAGAGCCTGCACGAGATCATGATGGAGAACGAGAAGGCCATCATGAAAGTCGGGGAAAAAGAAGTCCTTGCACACCTCGACCGGGTCCTCAAGACTATGGAGGATGGCGTGACGCATGGCCTCACCGAAGAGGGTCTTCTCCCTGGACCGTTCGAGTTCCATAGGAAAGCGAAAAGGATCTACGAACGCTCCAAGAATGCCAACATCTCGGACGGGTTCCTGCAAAAAATGAGCAGCTACGCTTTGGCCGTTTCAGAAGGCAACGCCGCAGGACGCCTGGCGGTCACAGCCCCTACCCTTGGTTCTGCGGGAACCATGCCGGCGCTTGTATATGTGATGAAACATCATCTGAAGCTTTCCCAGGACGCTATGCGCAAGGGTCTCTTGGCGGCTTGCCTTGTTGGGTTCTTGTGCAAGCACAATGCGAGCATTGAAGGCGCGGAAGTGGGCTGCCAAGGTGAAATCGGCGTGGCTTCATCCATGGCCGCCGCAATGATTTCCTATGCAAACGGAGCCTCGCTCGATGTTACTGAGGTCTCCGCAGCGATCGCGCTTGAGCATCACCTCGGCATGTCCTGTGACCCAGTAGGTGGTTTCGTGCTGATCCCGTGCATCGAAAGGAATGCGTTTGGAGCGATCAAGTCCTATAATGCCTATCTTCTCGCCACCAACGAGATCACGTCCCAACATT
>JAOUJR010000092.1 GCA_029883145.1 Nitrospirota bacterium | reverse complement strand
CGGACAGACTTGTGCTGAGGAGCGGAAGAAACAATCTTCTCTTTAATAATCCTATGTGCCTTTTTCCCTAAAGGCGCATCTGTATAGCAGACAACACCATTTTCATCTGTGTACTTGTAGATGTCAGCATACGCAGAAGAAAAAAGAAAAAACAAAACTCCTAAAAGTATTATGATACTTTTCATGGTTTTATCTTAACATTTAAATTACCATGAAAAGACTTGTTTGTCAACAGGTTATGTATTTAATCTAAAGCAAAAGATCACTTTACATGTTAAACGAAAGGATATGCCTTGAACTCTTCAAAATCATATAAAGCCTTACTTTTTCTTTATCTGCCAAATTGAGAGATATGTATTTACATTTATCGCTATCGAAAGTAAAATTTTATTAGAACTTGAAAAGAGGAAACCATGCATAGATTGTTTATCATTTTTACCTTAATCTTTTTATCTGCCGTGACTTATTCTGAAGCTGCAGTGGATATGGGAATCTCCATTGGAGATGAAGGCATAAGAAGCTTCTATCTTGCAATAGGAGATTATTACAGGGTGCCAGAGAAAGAGGTAATAATTATCAAAGAAAGGCGTATACATGATGAAGAGATTCCCGTTGTCTTCTTTATTGCAAAAAAGGCACGTGTAAAACCCGCAACAATAATAAACCTCAGATTGAGAGGAATGACATGGTTGGATATTACTCTGCATCACCATCTGAGTCCTGAGATCTTCTACATGCCTGTTAAAGAGACAGTTGTTATCGGCCCTCCCTATGGAAAGGCATATGGATATTACAAAAAGAAACCGAAGAAAGAATGGAAAAAGATTGTGCTTGGTGACGATGATATCATAAACCTTGTGAATCTTAGGTTTATGTCAGAACACTACCGTTATGCGCCTGAAAAAGTGATAAAGCTGAGAGAAGAAGGCAAAAACTTTATAGTAATAAACGAAGAGGTTAAGAAGGGGAAAAAAGGGGACAAAGAAAAAATAAAGAGTAAAGGAGAAGGGAAAGAAGAGAAAGGAGAGAAAGGCGGAAAAGAAGACAAAGGCAAGGGAAAGGGTAAAAAAGACTAAAGGGTTTTATTTTCCTTTTCTTCCTTTCTCTCCAGTATCTTCTTATAGATCCAGAGGCCTGCCCCTCCTCCTAATCCCATTGCCAGTCCTAACGTAAACATCTTGAGAAATTTTTCTTTCAGGGGTTTCCCCTCAGTCTCTTTTTTAATTTTTTCCTTCAATTTTTGAAGCATTTTCCCTCTCCCCTCAATACCTTCATTTTTCATTCTTTCATCCTCCTTTCAGTCTATCATTCTTTCTTATTATATCGCATTTCGTTCCCGCTGATTTTTACACTGTCAGAGAGATTAAGTTTCTATTTTAAAAATCTATACACCCCTCTTGTCAGGGCCGTAAATGTATCTATGAAGCTGCAGGTTCATCTTGACATTAAGCCTGTCTTCTATCATCCACTTCGCAAGGTCTTCAGGCAAAAGAATGCCAGATGCGGGAGAAAGGAGGATATGACATTTATCTATTAAGTTGTACCTGTAAATTATCTCTTTTGACCATTCATAATCAACCCTGCTCGTAACGACAAACTTTACCTCATCAATACTTTTCAGATTATAAAGATTTGATAAATCCATTTCATCACTCATCTCACTGCCCGGTGTCTTTACATCAAGAATGACCACTGCCCGTCTGTCAATCTCCTTTGTGTTTATTGATCCGTTTGTTTCAACCAATACTTTATAGCCTTCGTCAAGAAGTCTTTTTATGAGATGATACACTTCTTTCTGAAGGAGTGGTTCACCGCCGGTAATTTCAACGAGGTTTATACCTGAACGCCTGACCTCACCAATAATCTCATCTTCTGAGAGTTCTCTCCCTTCATGATATGCATAGGTCGTATCACAGTATGAACACCTGAGATTGCAGCCTGTCATCCTGATAAATATGCACGGCAAACCTGCATAACTTGACTCTCCCTGTATGCTTGTAAATAGCTCGCAGATTTTCATGTGATACTTTCCGGATATTTCTGCGGAATCTTCAAAACTTGAAGTATGATGTTATTACCTTACCCTCTTTATCATAAAAAACCTTTGCGACAAAATGTTCCTCGGGTCTTATGGTAAATGATAGCTCACGCCATGTGACTGTGGTCATCTTGTCACCTCTTTTTACTTCAACATATGGATGCTTTGCAAAATAAAGAAAGTTTCTTACCACTCCTTCCTTTTTAGACATTTCAATAAATGGGTCATTATTGTGTACCTTATAGGTTTCATGCACACAAATCCTTCCTGTAAAAAGGTCTGCAAAGCCTACCTTAAACTCATTCCCTGACATCACCACAAACCACCATCTGAGAAAATCATTTGGCAAAGGGCATAATGTATATGTATTCGCTTCGATTCTCTCTTTCAGGAATTCTTTTGTCTTCCCGTAGAGATAATACCTTCCCCCTGTATATGAAGCTAAGAGAACCACTGTGATAATCGATATGAGTATTGCTCTCTTTTTGTTCATCACGCAAAAAATAACTGATAGCAACAGCCCTATTGTTACATATGGGTCTATGATAAACATCAGGTTAAGGGAATATGGCTCCCAGTCGAGCGGTGAGAGGATTCTCGTTCCATATTGGGTAGTGAGGTCCATGAAGAGATGGGCAGAATAGCTGAGAAAGGCTATGAAAAAATAATAGAAAAAACCTTTCCTTAGGCCAAAAATAAGCCCGATTATTACAGGCACTATAAATAATGCAAGTATTCCATGTGTGATACCCCTGTGGTATCTTAGAAAGACATCTGCTCCCCAGAGTCTGGTGACATAGTCAATGTCCGGAGCAAGTGCGGATAGAAGAATTACCAGGAAGGCTGCTTTTCTGTTAAAACCGAGATTAGTAATGGTGACACCTGCAAGACCATGTGTGATAGGGTCCATAATTCAGCTCGTGGTTCTTAGCTCATAGTTGGTAATTTCTAATTTCTTAATCTCTTAGTCTCCTAATCTCGGTATCAGTCACTCATACCTCAATGCATCTATGGGGTTAAGGAGAGATGCTTTATATGCGGGATAAAACCCGAAGAATATGCCTACCAGGCCGGAAAAGCTAAAGGCAAGAAGTATGGATAATGGAGAAACGATTGTTGCCCAGCCTGCGATCATAGATATTACTTTTGAACCAGATACTCCAGCAACGATACCAGCAATGCCGCCGATTAATGATAATGTGACTGCTTCGATAATAAACTGCAGCCTTATATCCCATGTCTTTGCACCGACAGCCATTCTTATTCCAATCTCCCTTGTTCTCTCTGTGACCGAGACAAGCATGATGTTCATTATCCCTATACCACCAACGAGGAGAGAAACAGAGGCTATTGCTCCAAGCAATAACGTCATGACCTTTGTTGATTGTTCTGCAGCCTGCATCATCTGGGTAAGATTCCTCACAGTAAAATCATTATCCTGTTTCGGGCCTATACGATGTCTCTGTCTGAGTAATCCGGTTATCTGCTTCTCAGCATCAAGCAGGCCTTCGGTGCTTTTTGCCTTAACCATTATGATTCTTACCATACCGGGAAAAGCCGTTCCAAAAAGTTTTTTCTGTGCTGTGGTCAAAGGAATATAAATAGTGTCATCCTGATCCTGACCTGTCGGCGACTGCCCTTTCCTCGACAGAATACCAATGACGGTAAACGGGACGTTCTTTATCCTTATAACCTTGCCAATTGGGGTTACCTCTCCAAAAAGATTATCGACAACAGTTTGGCCTAAGAGAGCAACCTTTGTGGCACTCTTAACGTCCTGTTCGGTGAATGACTTACCCTCATCAATAGACCAGTCCCTTACATTCAATACACTTGGTGTGGTACCTCTCACTCCTGTTGACCAATTCTGATTTCCATACACGATTTGTGCAACTCCACTGAGGTCAGGAGCAACATCTAACACTGAGGGGCATTCTTTCAGTATCGCTTCTGCATCTCTCATGGTGAGTGTAGGCTGAGTCCCTGCACCCATTCGTACCCCTCCTGCAGTCGTAGCTCCCGGGAGCACTATAAGAAGATTACTCCCTATACTCGAAATCTGTTCAGATATTTTCTGACTTGCTCCTGTGCCAACAGCAAGCATTGCGATAACAGCACCGACTCCGATAATAATTCCGAGCATGGTGAGGGCTGAACGCATTTTATTTACCCTCAACGCCCTAAAAGAAATTTTTATTGTTGAAGGTATGTTAATCATAATTTCCTCACTGGTTCATCATTGATAATACACCCATCTAAAAATTTTATTATACGCCTGCTGTAGGCTGCGATATCACTCTCATGGGTTATCAGTATTATCGTGATATTTGATTCCCTGTTCAGTTTCACAAAAAGCTCCATTATCTCAGAGCTTGTCTTTGTGTCGAGGTTTCCTGTTGGTTCGTCAGCAAGGATTATAGGTGCATCATTGACAAGAGCCCTGGCTATTGCAACCCTCTGCTGTTGACCACCTGAAAGCTGAGTGGGATGATGACCTTCTCTTCCTTCCAGTCCCACTGCCTTAAGGGCTGTGATCGCCTTCTGTCTTCTCTCCTTTGCAGAAATCCCATTATAGAGCAACGGCAATTCAACATTTTCGAGGGCTGACGTCCGTGGGAGCAGATTAAATCCTTGAAAAACAAAACCAATTTTGTTGTTTCTTATCCCTGCCAGTTCATCCCTGTTAAGTTGAGCAGTATCAGTCCCCTCCAGAAGATAGTGCCCTGTTGTTGGTGTGTCCAGACACCCAAGAATATTCATAAAGGTAGATTTGCCAGAGCCTGATGGACCCATGATTGCAATAAAGTCGCCTCTTTCTATTGTGAGTGATACACTGCAGAGGGCATTTACCTCAACATCTCCGAGCTTGTAGACCTTAGTAATTCCCACTGACTCAATGAGTGCCATATTAGAACCTTAGACGCCCAGGCCCAGCAGTTCCAGGCTGAGCTTTTGTTTTTTCTAATGATTCCACTATTATTTCCTGCCCTTCCACAATCTCACCGGATACGAGCTCTGTATAACTTCCATCACTTATCCCTGTAGTTACCTTAACGCGTTTTGCTTTCTTATTCTCGAGTATCCAGACTCTAGGACCTTCTTGTTGAGCTTTACCCTTCACTGTCTCAGAAGGCTTGAATCTCAATGCAGCATTAGGTATCTTCAGGACGTCTTTTTTGCTCGATATAATTATTGACACATTAGCTGTCATACCTGGCTTGAGCTTGAATTCGGGATTGTCTACATAAATGACCACATCATACGTCACCACATTTTGTACTGTTATAGGTGCATTTCTTACCTGTGATACCCGTCCATTAAAGGTATGATCCGGATAGGCATCAACGGAGAATTCAACATCCTGTCCCTCTTTTACTTTTCCAACATCTGCCTCAGCTACGTTTGTATCAATCTGCATCTTTGTCAGATCCTGGGCAATGTTAAAGAGGGTCGGTGTCTGGAAACTCGCTGCCACAGTCTGACCAACATCCACGTTCCTCGACACCACAATCCCGTGTACCGGAGAAAGTATTCTTGTATATGCAAGGTTCGTCTCGGCAAACTTCAAGGCTGCCTCTGTCTGGGCAATCTGCGCCTTGGCTGCACTTACCTGAGCTTTTGCTGCATCATAATTTGTCTCTGAAGTATCCAGATCACTTCTCGCAATAAGGTTTTTAGAGAATAATTCCCTGTTTCTTTCCATCGTTCTTTTTGTATCAAGGAGCGAAGCCTCTGCCTTCTCTAAATTGGCCTTAGCCGAGAGGAAGTTTGCCTTCGCCTGATCCACCTGTGCCTGAAATGTTGCCGGGTCTATCTGGGCGATCAACTGCCCCTGTTTCACAGGAGAATTAAAATCTACATATATCTGCTTGATAGTCCCTGAGACTTGTGTGCCAACAAGTACTGTGGTAACCGCATTCACTGTACCTGTAGCAGTAACAGTTGCCTGTATATCACCTCTTTCAACCTTCTCAGTTTTAAATTTTATTTCACTCCCCTTATTGCTGAATATCACGAATGCAGTTATGCCAAGGATTATAACAATGACGATACCAATCAATATCTTCTTCTTCATTTGACCCCCATTGCCTTCTCAAGGCTCGCCTGAGCAACTTTATAGTCATAAAGTGCCTGGATATAAGATGTCTTTGCACTGGTATATGCCACCTGCGCATCGGTAACCTCTATAGGGTTACCCACTCCGGCTGCGTACCTTCCATTCGCAATATCAAGGTTTTCTTCGGCCTGTCTCACCGCAATTTCAGCAGTGGGAATCCTCTCCTCTGCATCATGTAAATTGAGATATGCCTGTTGAACCTCAAGGAGTACACTTTGCCGCAATGACTCTTCATTTGCCTTGAGAACATTCAGATTTGCCTTTGATTCTTCTACCTGATATTTAGTCAGAAAACCACTGAATAGGGGAAATGTGAGGGTTGCCCCAACGTTCCACCCGTTATCTAAAGAAGTAACCGTTCTGCCAGCCCAGTTGTAACTCGCATTACCAGATAAGGTTGGATAGTAATCTTTCTTTGCAAGTTCGATAGATTCTCCTGCTGCCTCTTTTTTTGCAATGATTGATCTGAGATCCGGTCTATTGGCATATGCCATTCCCAATGCCTTCTCAAATTGAATCTCATATTTTTTAAATGTAAGGTTATCGACAAGATAATATTCAGGGGCAACAGTGATACCCATT
>JAOUJR010000091.1 GCA_029883145.1 Nitrospirota bacterium | reverse complement strand
CAACCGCATCACTAGGACGTGAGTCTACAAGTGTTTCTTTCTTTCCATCGCTCAGACAGACAAGTGCATAGTATGTG
The DNA here is from genome assembly GCA_029883145.1 of Nitrospirota bacterium. GTDB lineage: Bacteria > Nitrospirota > Thermodesulfovibrionia > Thermodesulfovibrionales > SM23-35 > VGWZ01. The sequence goes on along the minus strand of JAOUJR010000091.1, from coordinate 6,739 downwards.
TTGTCAAGAATTTCTGTGACAACGATCTTTGTTACTTTGACCTTAAGGCTATCAATGATATTTTTTACAAGGTCATGGGTAAGAGGTCGTGGGGTTACCACCTTCCCTAACGCAAGTGCAATTGAATCTGCCTCAGGTTTACCGATCCATATGGGGAGAGTCCCGTCTCCATCCACTTCTTTCAGAAGGAGGATATACATACTACTACGGGGATCAAACAGCAGACCTTCAACCTTCATCTCAATTAACATCTATTGGTATCCTAATTCCCTCAGCGTTGTTTTATCGTTTCGCCAGTCTTTTTTCACCTTTACCCATAGTTCGAGAAAGACCTTTGTAGTGAGGAGCTTTTCAATATCAATTCTTGCAGCACTTCCTATGGATTTGAGCATCGCACCTCGCTTACCTATTATAATACCTTTCTGACCTTCTCTTTCAACATAAATATTGCCGCTGATTGAAATGAGACCATCTTCTCTTTCTTTCCATTCGGTAATTTCAACAGCAACAGAATAAGGAACTTCCTCTTCTGTCATTTCCATTACTTTTTCTCTTATTATCTCGGAGACCATAAATCTTTCGAGCTGGTCAGTGATGTACTCATCAGGATAATATTTAGGGCCATAGGGTAAGTAGGTGAAGATTCTCTCCATGAGTAGACTTACTCCATCACAGGTTAATGCAGAAACTGGGATTATCTCATGAAACGAATATAGATTTTTGAAGTGATCTATGAGTGGAAGAAGGTCTGCTTTCTTGAGTGTATCTATTTTGTTTATCAGCAAAAAGACAGAAGAACGAACTTTTTTCAACATCTCAAAGATTGATAAATCTTCTTTCTCGGGATAATGGGGTTCGACCATGAAGAGAATAATATCCACTGCGCTTAATGCTTCCAGAGCTGTTCTCACCATTGTTTCACCGAGTTTATGCCTTGGTTTATGGATTCCGGGTGTATCAATAAAGATAATCTGTGCCTTAGGAAGCGTTTTTATTCCGATAATCCTGTTTCTTGTTGTCTGCGGTTTTGTGGTAACGATTGCAACTTTTTCATCAAGAATGGAATTCAGGAGTGTAGACTTACCAACATTGGGTCGTCCAATGATAGATACATAGCCCGACCGAAAATCTTTTAGCTCTTCATCAATCACTCATTACTCATTATTTCAAGAAAGTCTATTCACTGCCTCTCTTATTCTGCTCACACCTTTATTTATCTCGTCAAGAGACGTTGCGTAAGAGAGTCTTATGTAGTTGTCATCACCAAATGCATCTCCGTGTACAAGTGCAACCTTTGCCTCTTCAAGAAGGTAAAGGGAAAAGTCTGATGACGAAGATATTTTTTTGCTGGCAAGAGATTTACCATACAGTCTGGATGTATTGGGGAATGCATAAAAAGCACCGGTAGGGGTAATACAGCTCATGCCAGGGATAGAATTAAGTTCTTTAATGAGAAACCTCCTCCTTTTATCAAATTCGGTGAGCATTACGTGAATAAAATCCTGCAGGCCTGTAAGTGCCTCAACAGCTGCTTTCTGAGCTATGGAGGTTGGATTCGATGTGGACTGGCTCTGTATATTCGTCATCGCTTTTACTATTTCTTTTGGTCCTGCTGCATAACCAATCCTCCACCCTGTCATTGCATAAGATTTTGAAAGTCCATTCACAACTATCGTTTTTGCCTTTATCTCATTGTTAAAAGAAGCAATGCTCACATGTGTGACACCATCATAGGTGAGTTTTTCATAAATCTCATCAGATACAACATAGATGTTATGTTTAAGGACTACCTCTGCTATTTTTTCAAGAGTCTTTTTATCATAGGTAAGCCCTGTTGGATTTGATGGAGAATTCAGGATCAATGCCTTTGTCCTTTTCGTGATATGAGATTCAATTACCTCTGGCTTAGCCATAAAGGAATCAGCCTCCACTGTCTTCACAAAAACCGGGATTGCATCATTAAGGATAACCTGGTCTGGATATGAGACCCAGTACGGCGACGGGATTAAGATTTCATCACCTGGGTCAAATAATGCCTGCGCAATATTATAGAGACTATGTTTTGCACCGCATGAGACAATGATTTCTTTACGTGTATAGTTCAGATTATTATCTTTTTTAAATTTTTCGATAATCGCATCCTTAAGAGGGTCTATACCTCCTACTGGGGTGTACTTTGTAAAGCCGTCTTTTATTGCCTTTATCGCAGCCTCTTTTATATTTTCAGGGGTATCGAAGTCTGGCTCACCTACTCCAAACCCTACGATATCAACTCCTGCTGCCTTCATCGCTTTTGCCTTTGCGTCTATAGAAAGAGTTGGTGACGGCTTGATCTTTTTCGCCCTCTGGGAAAGCATAAATAAATCCTCCTTTAGATGTTCTATTTCTTTTTAGTATTTTAGAATATTTGAATACTATCAATAAAGGCAATTGCTGCTAAGACCCGATTAAACTACTTTAAACTCGTAATCTTTTCAAGTGTATCACTGTAAATTGCCCTTTTTGCAGGGTTAAGTTCTATTGCCTTCAGCACAAGCTTTTCTGCTTCATCAAGGTTTTCTTTCTTGACATAGTAAAGCCATGCAAGATTATTATAGCAGTCAGCATTATCAGGATCCTTCTTTATAGCTTTTCTGTAATATTTCTCAGCATCATCTAATTCATTCTTCTGGAAATAGACATTCCCAAGATAAAGATATGCGATTGGCAGTTTCTTTGAAGCTATCTCATATTCCTTTATCGCATTGTCTAACTCACCGTTTTTTTCATATGCAACGCCAAGATTAATATGTTCCTCGGGACTCAAAGGATCATCAAGCACGATTATTCTCGGAAAAGCACACGCAAGGAAGCATGGAGCTAAGACTATAGTGCAAAGTACTGCTAAAATGCGAACCTGATATCTTAAATTTGACTGTTTGGCAGGTCCTTTGCTTTTTGTTTTTTGCTCTTTGTTTTTCATAGGGGTTTTATGAGAAGTGTCCAGTATTTTGTTCTTTCCCATGCCTTTGTAAAATCTTCCTCAGAAATGAATTTCTCTTTGTCTTTTCCTGAATTGACTATCACGTCATTTCCACTATATCCAATAACGACCATAAAGTGGTTAACCTGATAAAGAGAAATGCCATAATCAACAAAGACAATAACAGGATAGCCAGAATCAATGTTCTTTTTCAAATCCTCCACGCTCCCCTTGTAGTGAATTGCATTCAATCCCTTTTTCTGTGCAAAAATGATCATATCAATCGTGAGCGTTCCTCTCGCAGATTTGCTGTAAATTTCTTTTGCGATACCATCAGGAGTTACATGAACTCCCCAGTAGTTTAATACACTTGCAAGTGATGCAGGACCACATTGATATTCTTCTTGAGGGTAAAATGGAACATTATCTATGAGTATCGGGTTTGAATCAAAACGAACCGACCCTGTTGAACAGGCAATAATCATGATAATAATGATGGCAAGAAGTATATAATGTATTTTCATTTAACTAAATTCCAGATCCAGTGATAAAAGTCGTCATTGCGAGTGTAACGAAGCAATCTTGCCTTTTGATTTGATATGAGATTGCCACGCCCCGATTTCATCGGGACTCGCAATGACAGTTCATATAATGTCTTTGTAGTCACATTACTGAATTCGGGTAAATAATAAAATAAAATGTGTCCGTTATTCGTAAAGTTCTCTTTCCATCGCAAAGAAAATGAATAACGGACACAAAAACCATAAACAACTACTTTGTCACAATGACCTTGTGCCCTGTTAATTGGATTATTATTATAACGAGTATCACTATCACGAGGATTGCGATAATCACTCCCAGAGCGTCGCCACCTACTTTCAGTTCATCAAGCTGTAGAGCAATTTGGTGAATCTGCTGGTCGCTGAGCTGATGAAGCCTTTTCTGGATTTCATCCTGTGTGAGACCAAGCTGTGCAAGTCGCTCAGTTACTGCTTTCATTTCCAAAACTTTCTGTATTTTTCCAATCTCAGCAGTCCTGTCCGCTTCTGTGAGGGCGATTATCTCTGAGGGTGCGAGACCTGCATCTACCCTCGGTGCAATTCCTATTATGAACATTGCGATAGCGAGATAACACGCTACGTACTTCATAAACGGCATCTTCATCTCATTCACCTCCTTTCACTTTTACAGTTACTAATCTTTACCTTTACCTTTTTCTTTATCAGGTCCCTTCTCTTCTCCGCGTCCTCTTTCTTTGTCAAGGTCTTTCTCTTTGACCTTGTGCTCTTTCTTCCCTTTTTTAATTTCATCATTAATTACTACAAAGTTTTTACCCTTCTCTCTCATTTTTATTACTTCCTTGGGTGAGTATTTGTAGTGTTCTGATATAAACTTTAGATTCACGAGGTTTACAATGTCAGCATCTTTAAAAACTACCTTCCTCCACTCTTTTTTAGGCTTATTCATATAATAGCCATATGCTTTCCCGTAAGGTGGTCCCACTCTAACAGGCATATAATATATCTCTGGACCGAGACCAAAATGCAGTGTAATATCCATCAATGACATGCCCCTGAGCCTTAAATCTATAACCACTTCGGGTGCAACACGAGCTCTACCGGCAATAAAAAAGACAACAGGTATCTCCTCGTATGGTATACCCCTTTCCCTGAGGATTATTACCTCTCTTTGCGGTACTCTGTAGTAATCTCCAACTGCAAGATAAAACCCTCTTAATCCTTCATCTCCTATGGATATCCCTAAATCCACAGAAGCTTCCGCCTCAGGTATTGGACTGCTATGCGATAAGATAATCAGACTCAAAAAGATAAACAGTACACGCACAGCCTTCCTCCTTTTGATGGTTTACTAATATATAGCATCTATTATAAAAGTTGTAAAGATTAATAATTTAGCCCTGTAAGAGCAAATGTTTGGTGTTGTGAAAAGTGAAAGTAATTCTCTTTTACTTTAAGTTGTTGGCACAAGCAAGTCCTCATCCCATGTTAAATTAAACTCACCTTTGGGCTGTCCAATCTAACGACAGCCAAAGATGGGCGAGGAAAACTTAATATCATAGTGCTGAGGATAAATAGAACAGCAATTAATACCATAAAAAATTTATTCGTCCACATACAATAGCGCTCCTTTACAATAAAAAATTGTTTAATCAATTAAAATCCTCTAAAAAAAAGGGAGGGGTCTTTTTTAAGACCCCTCCCTATAGGAGGGGTAGGTACACGGTCTTATGAAAATTCCTGCTACCTCATTTCCAATAACACCGCTATGAAGATAAAATCTAAATAGCGCTGCCACTATTGAGCAGAAAAACAGCTCCCGCCTGCAATTTAGTGGAAACCACAAACTCCTGGTAAATTTGCGTACTACCTACTACGATCTGGATTATGTAGGATTGGTTAGGAACCAACCAGTAAATGCGAAACTGGGTCGGATTAGAACCCTCTTTTTCGACTCTTATCCTTGTATATTCTTCATCACCGGTAGTAACAGTGCCGCAATTGTCCTTATCCCAGATTACAATGACAACCGCTTCTGTAAAGCTTCCGAACGTTGACGCCTTGATACTTCCCTGAATCGTCGCTGCCTCTTGAGTTTGAATAATATGGAGGACTGGCTTAAGTTGGTAAGTACCAGATCCTGTTACCACAATTGATTGGCTCAGGTCAAAATCAACCGTCAAATTAACCGCCCCACCGCCTATCACGTCGAATTCAAACTCTTTATCTGTTCTCAATTTATCCGATGGAATATTGACTGGATAGTCAACCCCGTTAATCCTGATCAAGGCGCTGGATACACCAATGCGGATTTGAGTATACTTTCCAGACTCGAGAGCAACAGGTGGAACCAGTTGTGTCTGCCTTCCATCTGCGAACTGGAGCAAATCAATGGTATAAGGCGTTTGGGCTAAGGGTAAAGAAGTCCATCCCCCTCCGGCTTTATGGACAGAGACCTCATCAAATGTGATAAGGACTTTCTCCGTACCCGATGGTAACATGGGTTTAGCATCTGCTATATTTATAGATACTGTACCTGAGCTACTGGAACCATTTGAACTACCACCTCCACAGCCCGAAAGAAGAATCGCGATTGCTAAGAACAAATAAAAACAGAAGATTTTTTTCTTCATGAGTGAACCTCCATTTTATGCTGCATTATTCCCTCAGTAAACTTCCTAATGCCTGTGATGCTTATTTCCCCACTTTTTCCAGTGCTTCTTGAGCTGACCGTATGGTATTCTCTGGTGACCCGGCGGAACATTGTAATAGTCTGATGGTAGATGAACCATCACAGCAGGAACCCTTTGGGCAGACAAATACGCCCACGGGCCGTTATAATAAGTTGCTCTATACCAGTGCCCGTTGTGTTTGCGGTACCAGCGGCCGGAATAAAAGAAGAGGTCTATTCCCACATCCGGCGCATAGTAAACAGGCGTACCCGGAATCAAAAACACTGCGGGCGGCTCCGGAATCACTACAACGGGCAGAGGCATGCCTATGCCGATATGAACACTCACTTCTGCTGATATTCTTTCAGGGGACGATAAATAAGATGTCCCGAAGAAGGCAAGTCCAACCAGAGCCATTACTATACTTCTTTTCATAAACCCTCTTTTTAAAAATATATTTTTCTACTGCTTGGTGATAAGGTTTCTCTTAACATCCTTTACGCCTCCACATATTGGGCAATTTTACCAGTCTATCCACAGCTTCTTTACTTTGAACTGTTCTCGTGGGGGCGACGTGACCTTGCAAA
>JAOUJR010000090.1 GCA_029883145.1 Nitrospirota bacterium | reverse complement strand
AAGCTGCATATAATCTCATACGGCACCTCCCAAAGGTTAAGATTGACGTCTTCCCTTGAGCATACCGTAAAACGATATGCTCAGGAGGTGCCCTCTATATGATTATCAGGTGTAATAAACAAAGTTTACAAATTAGACCCCATAATTTTAATGTAATAAATGCATTTTATTATTATCGTAAAGACATCTAAAGAGTTCGTAAAATATCCAGATTAAAGTCTACTATTCATATTGTTACAAACTTGACTTGTTGAAGATTCTACATTTAGAAAAACAGTTAAAGGAAATTTCTATTAGGTATAGCGAGAAATAAATCTCGATGAAGATATTACTCATACAGCCTGCAAAAGCTCCTTTGACCATCGGTGGCGATGATGTGTATCTGTATGAGCCCCTCGCCCTCGAGTATATCGCCTCAGGTGTAGTTGACAACCATGATGTAAAAATACATGATATTCGGCTTGAAAAAAATATTAAAAAAGTCTTTGATGAATTCAAACCTGATGTGGTCGGTATCACTGCATATACAGTCAATGTCAATATAGTAAAAGCACTTTTCAAGGAAATAAAGGCCTGGAACCCTGAAGTCTTTACTGTCATTGGCGGACACCATGCTACAGTAGCTCCTGATGATTTTCTTGACTCATCCATTGATCTCTCCATCATGGGTGAAGGCGTTTTTGCATTTCAAGAACTTATGAGAAGACTCGAAAAGAAAGAAAAATTTGATGGAATGAAAGGGATAGTCTATAAGGAGGAAGACAATATCATTAAAATTCCGCATGAGCCTGTTGTTGACCTTGACGCCCTGCCCTTACCAAAGAGAGACCTTACAAAACAATATCGAAGCTCCTACGCCTCAGAATGGATGAAGCCTCTGGCATCCATGCGGACATCAAAAGGATGCGCTTTCAGGTGTAACTTCTGCGCACTCTGGAAACTCACTGGCGGAAGATACCTGACAAGAAAACCTGAAAATATTGTCAAAGAGCTTTTAACCATTAAAGAAGAGTTTATCTTTTTTGCTGACGATGAATCTTTGATAGACGCGAAAAGAATGACAGAGCTTGCACGGCTTATCAAGGAAGCAGGCATTAAGAAGAGATATTTCCTCTATGGAAGGAGTGATACCGTTTCAAAACACCCTGAACTCATTGAAGCATGGAAAGAAGTCGGTCTTGAAAGAGTATTCGTAGGACTTGAGTTTTTCAGTGATGAAGACCTGAAGTATATCAAGAAGGGCTCTACAATAAAACACAACAGGGAAGCGGTCACAATACTCCAGTCTTTGGGTATTGAGATATATGCTTCTTTTATTGTGAGACCTGATTTTACGAAGGAAGACTTCAGGAATTTTATTGATTATTGCAGGAGCATGAAATTAAATTTTGCTACCTTTGCAGTCCTCACTCCACTTCCAGGAACAGACCTTTATCAAGAGGTAAAGGAGATAATGATAACCCATAACTATGACTATTTTGATTTCCTCCATACGCTCCTCCCAACGAAACTTTCCCTCAAGGAGTTTTATGAAGAGCTCTATAACCTCTATAAAAAGTCAGTCCCTTTTAGCAACTGGATTTCATTTATGAGAAAATTTCCCTTGAGAGATATACCAGCTGTGATAAGGTTGTCAAATAAGATATTCAGTCAGATCAGGAATGCATATAAGGATTATGAAGGGCGTTTATAAAAGAATTGTTTCAGGAATTCAGAACACTTATTCCATACTTTTTCATCTTATATCCAATCTGTCTCGAAGTAATGCCGAGTATCCGTGCTGCCTTTGTCTGAACCCAACCTGATTGTTTGAGGGCATTAATGATAGTTGATTTCTCCATATCCTCTACCCCTGCCTTTAGTGACCCGTTGTAGAAGACACCTTTAGGTGCAACTAATGCGAAATTTATCGGGAGGTCTGAAGAAGTAATGGTTTCGTTATTGGTCATGATAACCAGCCGTTCTATGGCATTTTCAAGCTCTCTCACATTTCCTGGCCAGTTGTAATTCACCAACACCTTGAGTGCATCAGATGATAGTGATATACCCTTTTTGTTTTCTTTGTTAAACTGTCTGAGAAAATGCTCTATCAGAATTGGAACATCTTCCTTTCTTTCTCTGAGAGCCGGAAGAAATATTGGCACCACGTTAAGCCGGTAGTACAGATCCTCTCTGAATTTACTCATTGCAACAAGCTCTTCAAGATTCCTGCTTGTTGCAGCAATAAGTCTCACATCAACCTTTATCGTCTTTTCTCCGCCAACTCGTTCGAATTCTTTTTCTTGAAGTATGCGCAATATTTTTGGCTGGAGGTTTATAGGCAAATCCCCAATCTCGTCAAGGAGTATTGTTCCTCCTGAAGCGAGCTCAAACTTCCCTTTTCTTGCGATAATGGCACCGGTAAATGCTCCTTTTTCATGACCAAAAAGCTCTGACTCAAGTAACCCTTCAGGTATGGCAGCACAGTTAAATTTTATAAATGGCCCTTTTGCTCTTGGACTCATGTAATGAATTGCTTTTGCAATTAACTCTTTCCCAGTGCCACTTTCTCCGTACAAAATGACAGTCGCTTTTGAATCAGCAACACGATGGACAGCCTCAAAAACCTCCTGCATTCTGTCTGAGCTCCCCACAATATTTGGGAGACTGTATCTGCCTTTTAGTTCTAATTTCAAGTTCTCTTTTTCTTGTTCTGATTCTTTGTAATGTTTCCAGAGGATCGCATATTGAGCAATAATGGATGCGACTATTTCCAAAACCCTTATATCTTCATCAACTGTGATGGTTCTGTCTTTAAAAATTCTGTCAGCACTCAGGGCACCAATGGATTCTCCCTTAAATGCAATCGGGACACAGAGAAAAGAAATACCATCCCTTTTCATCCTCGAACCTGTCTTATTGAGAAACAATGGCTCCTCTTCTACGTTGGGAATAACCATGGGAGAACTCTTTTCTAAAACCCTTCCTACAATACCCTCACCTATCCTGTATTTTCCTCTTGCGATCTGTTCTTTTGTGAGACCATGTGCAGCAACGATTCTTAGTTCTTTTGTTTTATGGTCAAGAAGAAAAACAGAGCCCCTTTCCATTTCAAGGAAGTCTCCAAGAACGCTCATTGTCCGGGAAAGATTCTTTTCAAGATCAAAAGAAGAATTGAGAACCTTACTCACCTCAAGCAGTGCAGAAAGTATACGATTTTCTCTTTCAAGGGAGTACGTCATTTGTATGTTCACCATCTTTCTTGACCTAAACTAAACGTTGCATAATTTTTCTTAAATACAGTCGGGCAGATACGATGAAAAAGTCTTGCCATCGACACTACATAGACTTTAATTTGGCCTGCCAGCCATTTGCCAAAAGTCAATTTTAGGTTGAGAATGCATTTATGTGAATATGAATAAAATCTTATCGATTTGCAAGGATTTTTCAGCGTATCTGCTTGACTCTGATGTTTAGGTTTACCTGTAATCAAGCTATACATTCTCTACCATCTCCCATACACCGCACGGGCAAATACCCGCGCAAAAACCACAGCCAATACACCTGTTGTCATCCACAACATACTCATATAAACCGTCTCCATTCTCAACTCTGCTTATTGCACCCCAGTAACAGGTAACTTCGCACATATGGCAATCCCGGCAGGTACCACAGGACATGCACTTACTTGCCTCATCTTCAGGTGAAACAAAGTTGCTGCGACAGATATCATAATACTCTCCCTTTATTTTCTCGTATGAGATAACCTGTTTAACCTCAGGCCAGCGAGGTGCGTGCATGAGCTGATTATGAATCGTCTCAGCAGCAATCCTTCCCTGTCCAATCGCTTGTGTTACAAGGCCTAATCTTGTTGCATCACCTATAGCAAAAACTTTTACATCAGATGTCTGTCCAATCTCATTCACAATAATCCATCCTTTTTCTGTATGAATTGAGGGAGGAAGGAAATCAAGTAGCGGCATTTCTCCTATTGCGATAACCACAAGGTCAGCATCGAGTGATGTGCCGTCTGTAAAGTATATTTTCTTCTTCTCTTTATCATATCTTTCTGAGAATTTCGGCCAGAGTATCTGAGTCCCTTTTGATTGTGCTATCTCCATCTCTTTTCCAGAGGCAGCTGGTTTCTGAATATCAACTGCAACAACAGATACGGCACCGCAATTATAAGCCTGTGAGGCAACGTCCATACCTACATTACCCGCTCCTATAATCACAACTCTTTTGCCATTGAGGTTTGGAAGTTCTCCGATATTAATACCTTTGAGAAACTCATAGGCTGGCACTACATTTTCAGATCCAGGAAATGAAATAACCCTTGGTTTATGTGCACCGCAGGCAACAACAACTATTTCATGGTTTTTATGAATCTCCTCGAATTTTTTCAGGCTAATCTTTACCTTGAGATGAACAGTTACGCCTATCTCCTTAAACCGTGAAAGTTCTTTTTCGAGTATCTCGTGCGGGAGGCGTTCCCTCGGGATACAGAGTTCAAGTTTGCCACCTAATTTGTCTGTTGCTTCATAAAGGTCAATAGTATGACCTTTTAATGCGAGCTGCCACGCAGCACTCAATCCCGCAGGGCCTCCACCAATGACTGCTATGGTAAATCCTGTTTGCTCGGCCTTCTTAGGCGCAGACATATTGAGGGCAAGGCTTCCCAGTTTATCTATACTGAGAGGTTTATCAAACTGACCTCTTGTACAGCTCTGCATGCATAAGTTTGGACAAATCTGTCCGCATACGGTTGCAGGCAAAGGACTGTATTGTAAGACCAATTCCAGCGCTTCTTGAAGTTTTCCCTGTCTTATAAGAGCCGCCCTTTTATGCGAGGGGATATGTGTCGGGCATGCATATGCACATGGTGGCGCATACTTCTCATTTGACCAGAATGGCTTGTTCCGTCTCTCTTTCCCTGTGGTGATATAGGGTAATAGAGTAAGTTCGTGATTCAGATACTCCGCAAATATTCCTCCTCTTCCAACCTCCTGCTCCCACATATTATTCCTGAAATCAGAAGTGGATATCTTAACCCATCTCCGTGTCCTCCTCTCCTGAGGCGTATAGGCAATAAATTTTTTCCAATCATGAACTGAACGAGTAATTTCCTCATAGTATGAAATCCTCTCAATGGCTTCAAGGAATGTCTTCATGTTGATCTTGAGCCATTCCCAATCATGAGATGTAAGGTCAAGGAGTTTTACATCCCTCTCGCTAAAGCTCTGTATTGGACCTCTGAAATATATTGTTCCACCGACCATCCCCACACACGGACGATAACCAAGAATATTTTTCGGGTTTCGCGGGTTTACACCACACACAACTGCAACTCCACCAGCCTTGAACTCTGCAAATGAGTCTCCAACATCTCTGAAGTACCATGAACGTGGAGGTTCAAATCGCGGATTATGTTTCGTCATTGTGTCACACCGGGCACCGCCACTTCCCTGAACATAGAGAATCCCCTGTGCCGCAGCATTAAAGGCACCATTGGTCACATCACCTAATACAGTTATCTTTGCGCCACAGTTAAGCCAGCCCACATCGTCAGAGGCACTCCCTTTCACAATAATCTCTGTGCCGAACATCCCCATACTCCCAAGCCTCTGACCAACAGGGCCTTCTACGGTTATCCTGACAGACTCTTCCCTTGGCCAGATGCGACCACCAATGCCATGTTGCCCGTCAGCAATGATGTGAATCTCTCTCGCACCGTCCTTAACAGCCTCTTGGATCTGTTCTTCGAGGATTCTTGATGGTACTCTCTGACTATTTATATTGCCGTATATAGTGAAAATACGATTAAGTGATGGGTAACGAGTGATGAGTGATAAGTTTTCAGAATCCTTATTTTTCTTATATAACTTTTCACTTCCAACTTCCAACTTTTTACTGCCTTTAGCATGCATAGCTAATTTCCAACCTCTCTGCCATAGCTTTATCATCTATACTTAACCCATCAGACATACCAATGGGCAACTCTGTGCTCCTCCCCATTGGTGCAAATATTTTCTTCAATTCGATATTAGTAGCTTTAAAGACTTCAACCACGCGTTCGGCAACCTTATCAGAATCAAGCCTCCTATACAGTTTTGGGTCCTGTGTCGTGATCCCTCTTGGACATCTGCCTGTATTGCAGAGGTTACAACGATTATACTCATCACCAAAACAGTCAGCTGTTGCCTGCATCATATACTTTCCTATAGAAACTGCTGATGCACCAAGCATGATAAGGGCTGCGGTATTCGCTGCCAAATTACCTTTTTTTGCAATACCACCTGCAGCAATAAGGGGCAATTCATTCTGTTTTCCCTGTTTTACAAGGTCGAGATAACATTCCCGAATGTTTGATGCGATTGGGTGACCCATCTTATCCATGGACACATTGTATGCAGCACCTGTCCCTCCATCCTCACCATCAATAGACAACGCAGCCGCATAAGGGTTTCTCGCAAGGTTATTTAACACTGCCCGTGCTGTCTTTGTCCCGGATATTTTGGGATAGACGGGAACCCTGAAGCCCCATGCCATAGACATAGACTGAATCATCTTTGCCACCGCTTCTTCAATTGAGTATTTAGTCTGGTGAGTTGGAGGTGACGCGAGGTCAACAAACCGTGGCACACCACGAATACTCGCGATGAGTTTCAAAACCTTTTGTGCCATCAACAACCCGCCGTCACCAGGCTTTGCACCCTGACCATACTTAATCTCGATACCCGCAGGGTCTTCTTTCATATATGGAAGGGTATGTATAATTTCATCCCATCCAAAATATCCTGAAGCGATCTGGATAATGAAATATTTTAAATACTTTGATTTTAATAA
>JAOUJR010000089.1 GCA_029883145.1 Nitrospirota bacterium | reverse complement strand
GAGAGGCTTCTCGTCGTTGGTGAGGCAGCAGGCCAGGTAAAGGCCACAACCGGTGGAGGAGTTTATTTCGGACTTCTCTGCTCAGAGATTGCGGTGAAGACTATTATGAATGCGTTTATGATGAAGGATTTCACCGATAAGGTATTTGAAGAATATGAGAGAAGCTGGAAGAAAACGATAGAGTCAGAATTAAAGGCAGGAAAGATGCTCAGGAATCTCTTTTCAAAGCTTTCTGACTATCAGATTAATCTCCTTGTTGATCTTGTAAAGAAAGATGGGTTCCTGCCGATTATAAAGAATTATAATTTTGACTGGCAGAAAGACCTTATCACCTCGCTTTTACGGAATTTCTTTTACAGGAGTATTTTTAAAAAGACACAAACCTTAGCCTAACCCTTTTTCTTTATCTCAACCTGATTGATTGCTTAGGATCTCCGACATTTCTTTGTAAATGACCTGACCAATTGTAATGCCCATGTCGATGAATTCCGGGCCATAATTTTTGCCAGTCTGAGTTCTAAACGTAGCCTTAATGTTCTCTATATATCTCAAGTTTCCGATAAAATTCCCGTATAATGTCTCTACGGGCATATTGGTAGGATCAATCATCAACCAGACTGTAGTTGTGAAGTTATCTGGTCCCCATCTGAACTTGTCTGCGTCATAGAGTGAGTCGCTGATGAGTTCAGCGATTTCGTCTTCAGGTTCGGGAAACTCTTTAAATGCTTCATGATTTCTAATAGCAGCAGCGATGTATCTTTTATATCTGTCTTCGATCTGGAAATCATTGAGTATTTTTTTTGCCTCGTTACTTCCTGCGATAGTGTGGTCTTTTTCTTTGCGCTTTATATCATGAAGTAACCCTGCTATCTGTGCGTACACAATAAGATCACTAATGAACCTGGCCTCCCTATTTTGAATCCTGCCCTCGACCTGTATGATAGACCCTGCATCAAGTGCGACTGCCTCTGCATGAGAAAGGCCGTGTCCTGAGTCCATGGATGCTTCATTGAGATAACTGAAACATTTTCTTAAAAGCGCATTTGTTTTTAAGGATTGTCTGGATTTTTCTGTTTCAGTTTTATGGTCGAGATAAAAAGAGGGGATACCAAGGATTTCTGCTGTATTAATGGCTGTTTGTTTTAGTCTTACATAAATAGGATTGCTCACTTTTTGTCCCTGTCTTCTTTAGATTAAACTGTAAGTAACCATTGGTGTCAACATAAAAAAAGGGCAGGTTAGACCTGCCCTTTTTTGTATATCGCTCTTTTACTGGAGGAGCTTTCCAAAGGGATTTACGAATATGAGGATGAGAACGACGACAAGGGTGTAGATTGCGAGGGACTCGATCATAGCCAAACCGATGATGAGGGTTGTCAATATTTTTCCCATAACACCTGGATTTCTGGCGATACCTTCGCATGCTCCACCAACGCCGTGACCCATGCCAACACCAGTTCCTAATGCAGCAAGGCCCATTCCGACAGCGCAACCGAGTGCAGCCATTGCATAATAAAAGATGTTAGAACTTTTTCCTGTTGCCGCAGGCTCCGCAGCAAAGCACAGAGGTGCTAAAACCAGGAGCAGCGTGAGAGTTAACAGGAGTACACTCATTGTTTTCTTCATTCCTGTTCTACCTCCTTTCAAAAAGTATAGTATTAATGTGCTTCTTCTATAGCACCAGCAAGATAAAGCGTTGATAAAAGCGTAAAGACAAGAGACTGCACTAAGCAGGTAATAATACCGATGCCGAGAACAAAACAAGGAGCAATCATAGGGAGAATAATGGCTAAGACTAAGAGTATTAAATGTTTTGCTATCATGTTCCCGAACAACCGGACAGTAAGGGTGACTGGTCTTGCGAGGTGGCTCATAACCTCTGTGAAGAAGATCATTATCATAAGCGGGAGTGCAGGGAGAGAGCGAATAGGTCCGAGAAAGTGTTTTATATAGCCGATACCATGAACCCTGAATCCATAAAATTGGTATATGAAGAAGACCGGAATAGCCATTGCTGCATTTGTATTGACATTGGCAGTCGCTGAGGCAAATCCTGGTACAAGTCCCATGAAATTACTGAAAAGTATGAATATAAACATCGTGCCAAGAAGAGGGAAGAAAGCCCTGCCCCATTTGTGGCCTATGTTGTCTTCTGCTAATTTTAAAATTGCGTCAACAATTACCTCGAAAAAATTCTGGAAACCCTTAGGTACCAGTTGTAGAGACTTTCTTAAGAGAAGAGAGATAATTATCAATATTATTGATACGAGCAAGCCATACGACAAATTGTGTGGTATTTTGTCAGGATTAAAGAAAACATCCATTAAAAGTACTTCATGCATATCTTAGGTACCTCCTCTGGGGAAAAATCGGTTGTTATATTACATAAGCTTCCCTGAAAAGTCAAGGGTATAAATAAAGATTTTTTTTGAAAGAATTTTGTTACTGGAATCAGGCACTTACTATACCATATACCATTTTAAATTCTTTTGAAGAAAGAATTTACCTCGGAGTCTCCCGATCCTGATAGGATCAGGGTCGGGAGACGAGTCTACGACCCGTAGGGAATGAGCGAAATTACTGTATCCTCCAGTGATTTATGGATAATGGATAAAGATTTTACTGATCAAACTCTTTAAGCACTGCATTGAGTCGCCCTTCAACAAACTCCTTTATCTCTCTCAAAGAGCCTTCATCTTTTGCCTCGAACCTCATCACAAGCGCTGGCTGAGTATTTGAAGCCCTTATTAATCCCCATCCTGTATCGAAATTTATCCTTATCCCGTCAATATCATTGAGGGGATAATCCACGAATGCTTTTTTTACCCTTTCAACTACTTTGAATTTTATATCGTCAGGACATTCATATCTTATCTCAGGCGTTGAGATACTTTCAGGTATATCCCTGAGTAATCTTCCTAAAGAAAAAGGACGTCCATTTTTAGAGAGTATCTCGAGGAGTCTCAGGCTCGCATATATCGCATCGTCATAGCCAAGATACCTATCAGCAAAGAAGATATGGCCGCTCATTTCTCCACCGAGTACGGCACCTGTTTCCTTCATCTTGTTTTTTATGAGTGAATGACCTGCCTTCCACATAAGAGGATTTCCTCCGAGCCTCTTGATCTCATCATACATAACCTGGGAACATTTAACTTCACCCACAAAGATTGGTTTCTCTTGACTTTTGACTCTCGACGTTTGACTCTCTATTATGTCTTTTGCAAATATAATCATAAGTCTGTCCCCCCAAACCGCTTCACCCTTTTCATTGACAACCCCTATTCTGTCTGCATCACCGTCATAGCTGATACCGATATCAGCACCTGAGGACGTGACCTTTGAGATGAGGTCTTTTATATTTTCCAACACTACAGGGTCGGGGTGATGGTTTGGAAAGTTCCCGTCAGGCTCGCAATAAAGTTCTGTTATTTCACAGCCAAGGTCTCTTAACAGTTGTGGTGCAACAAGGCCGCCTGTACCATTGCCTGCATCAACAACGACTTTTATTCCGCCCAATGGAACAAAATCTCTTTTCAGGTATTCTCTGTATGCATTGATTATTTCATATGCCTCAATTTTTCCTTCTCCGTTAATAAAAGTGCCCTGTTCGATTATTCGCTTTATATCTTGTATCTTTTCTCCATACAGTGTGTCTTTTCCCGCAGAGAGTTTCATGCCATTGAATTCAGGTGGATTGTGGCTCCCGGTGATCATTACTCCGCCATCGACAGGAAGATGGAATAGAGAAAAATATTGTAACGGGGTAGGGCATACTCCGATGTCTACCACATCAATGCCGCTTTTAAGGAGACCGCGTGACAATGCATGAAACAGAGCGGGAGAACTCAGACGGACATCTCTTCCAATACTTACTTTTATTTTTTCTTTTTGAAGGGCATTTTTGAGATAAACTGCAAATGCCTTTCCGATCGTTTCGATGACTTCTTCAGTGAGATCCTTTCCCCATATCCCTCTTATATCATATTCTCTGAAGATTGCAGGATTTATCGCACTCATCATTTGTGATTCATAAGGATCTGTTGGTTATTTTTATCCTCTTCCTCAACCTCAACCTCAACCTTATTTCTTAAACGGAGGGGGTGAGAAAGTCGGGTCAATGACATAGGACTCATTGAAGTATTTCATTGCCTCGGCATGGTTCTTCAACTTATAGTTGGCATAACCGAGAAGGTAGTAGGCATAGGGGTCAGGTTTTTTCTCCACATAATCAGTTAGATATTTTACCACGTTTTTAAAGTCTTTCTTTGCATAGGCGTCGAGAGCCTTATTGAAAGAGCTTTCTTGTGCAAAGGCAGATGCAGCGATAAACATGATGACAAGAATACCAAGGATAAAACTTACTCCCCACGTTCTGTTTTTTAATCTCATAGTACCCTCCTAATCAAAATTAAGATTTGTTTGATCCTCTCTTATCTTCCATTGAGAGGTTGATGGAGCAAATTGTTTTGGCTCCGTACCTTTCTTAAAATATTCTTTTATACCAGCTCCCTCGGCTTTTGAGAGAAGACCTGTTGCCGGGTCTATCATAAAACTTACTATCCCATCTTCAGGCATGGAGAATTCTTCAGTGTCAGCTTTTGCAACATCCTTCATGAAGGATACCCAGATAGGTGATGCAGCCCGTGCGCCTGTCTCCTGTGGTCCGAGAGGTCTCATATCGTCAAAACCGACCCAGACAACAGCAACTAAATCCGGCGTATAGCCTACAAACCATGCATCTCTGTATTCGTTTGTTGTTCCTGTTTTTCCTGCAACAGGCCTGCCAAGTGACTTTGCCCTCCATCCTGTCCCATATTTTACAACATCCTGCATCATCGAGGTAATCAGAAATGCGGTCTGCGGACTTATTGCCTGTTCTGCCTCCGGTTCATTGCTTTCGAGAACCATTCCTTTTGAATCCATGATATATTTTATTGCGATAGGTTTCACCCTCATTCCGTTACTCGCAAATACATTAAAAGTTGATGCGAGTTCCAGCGGCGTAATGCTTATCGAACCAAGTGCGATAGTCAGGTCTCTCGGCAGTTCTCTCTGGATGCCTAATGTCCTTGCAAAGTCTATTACACTTTTTATTCCCATTGACTCGACTAATTTTACCGTAACCACATTTCTTGAATAAGCAAGAGCTTCTCGCAGACGTGTAGGTCCGTAAAATTTATGGTCATAGTTTTCCGGGCTCCACTCGCCTTTTGGTCCGCCAGGGTATGTTACCGGTTCATCTGCTATCGTGCTTGCAGGGGTGAAGCCATGGTCCATAGCAGCTGCATAGATGATCGGCTTAAAAGCTGAACCAGGCTGGCGTTTTGCAAATAGAGCCCTGTTAAATTCGCTGTGTGTAAAATCATATCCACCGAGAATTACCCTGATAAATCCTGTGTGCGGCTCTAATGCGACAACAGCGCCCTCTGCCTCTGGCTCCTGTTCAAGCGAAAGCTGGGCATTATGACCTCTGATACTTTTAATACTTACTTTCACTATATCTCCAGGTTGAAGTATCCGTGTTAACTTAAAGTCCTTCAAAACCTTGCCTGTGCCTTTTTTAGAATCAATAATCTTTGATGCCCACCGTGCATCCTCGATAGAGAGTTTTCCTATAATGCCTCTTGTCTTTATCAGGGCTTCCTTATCAGTAACCTTGAGAACAAGTCCTGTGGAGATTTCAGCAGGATTTGTGACTACAGAAGTGACGAGGTCTTTACTTTTCAGTTCTTTCTCGATCTTGATATCCTTTTTATGTTCCAACGGCCCGCGCCAGCCTCTCCTTTTATCGAGTTCCCTGAGCCCTTCCTGCAACGCTCTTGATGCTGATAATTGTGCATTTCTGTCAAGGGTTGTATAAACTTTCAACCCTCCTTTATACACGGTTTCTTCACCATATTTTTCTTCAAGATATTTTCTGATGTATTCAATAAAATAGTTATTGGCTTCTATCCCTTTCCTAACACTTGAAAGATGAATAGGTTGTTTTAATGCATTTTCTTTCTCAGACCGTTTGATGTATCCCTCATCTTCCATCCGTGAGAGGGCAATCCGCTGTCTGTCTTTTGCTTTTGTCATGTTATTGTAAGGAGAATATACTGCAGGTGCCTTGATAAGACCTGCGATAAGCGCTGCCTCAGACAAAGTCATATCTCTTACCGATTTTCCAAAATATATTTTTGACGCCATCTCAATACCATATGCACCATGGCCGAAATAGACCTTGTTCATGTAGAGTTCGAGTATCTCTTTTTTTGTGAGGTTTTTTTCCATCTTTATTGCAAACGCTGCTTCTCTGAGTTTTCTCTTGAGAGTTTTTTCCGGGGTAAGGAACATGACCTTTGCGAGTTGCTGTGTAATTGTACTCGCACCTTCCTTGAGTTCAACATATATGATGTCTTTAATAAGTGCTCTTACGATCGCAATGTAATCAATCCCCTTATGTTTCCAGAACCGTGAGTCTTCTACAGCGATTACGGCATTGGTGAGGTGTTCCGGGATCGCATTCAAAGGGACGAATATGCCTTTTTCTACCTTGAGCTCTCCTATAAGGGAATCGTCATCAGCATATATCTTTGTTCCCCCTGCAGGCTTATAATGTTTCAGTTCTTTGAGAGGCGGTATTCCTTTATTGATTGCGAGATACCCACCAGCAGAAACGCCGATAATTACTGAGGAAATTATAAGGATGATAAGAAGCTTTACTCTCATTTTTAAATTATACCCTTGATGTTGAAAGCCTGTCAAAAGAAAGAAAACTGCAAAATGATAGAGGCGGCATTTCCTGTCTATGGTATAATGAAAAAACTATATGCGTCGTTGATATAGAGGCCAAATATGGATCAAGCGAGAGTTCA
>JAOUJR010000088.1 GCA_029883145.1 Nitrospirota bacterium | reverse complement strand
AGAACCGGAGAGCGCGGAGAGGCAGCAGTATAAATTTTAGAAGAGAAGAAAGCTGAATTTTTCAGCAATGAATAGAAAACCTTAGAGGAGGATTTGAAAATGGAGAAATTAAGAGACAAGAAAGACGTTATGGATTTAATAAAGAAACATGATGTGAAGTTTATCAGGCTATGGTTTGCTGATATTCACGGCCAGCTCAAGAGTTTTGCTGTTCCCGTTGAGGAGCTTGAGTATGCCTTTGAAGAGGGAATGGGCTTTGATGGGTCGTCAATTAAAGGCTTTGCAAGGATTGATGAAAGTGACATGATCGCAAGGCCAGACCCCACTACTTTTGCTCTTCTCCCGTGGAGACCTAAGGAGAAAGCTGTCGCAAGGATGTTTTGCGATATCTATGAACCGGATGGTACTCCATATAAGGGAGACCCAAGATATATTCTTAAGGTGAATCTTGAGAAGGCAAAAAAGAAAGGGTTTACCTTTTATCTCGGACCTGAACTTGAATATTTCTATTTTAAATCTGATAAAACTACAGAGACTCTTGATGAAGGTGGTTATTTTGATTATCCCATGGATGCTGCCGAAGACCTTCGGCGTGACACCATTCTTGCTCTGGAATCCATGGGCATAAAAGTGGAGTATTCTCATCATGAGGTTGCCCATTCCCAGCATGAAATAGATTTGAGATATGAAGATGCCTTGACCATGGCCGACATAGTGATGACACACAGAATAACAGTGAAAGAAGTTGCCAAACAATATAATTACTATGCCACATTTATGCCAAAGCCTATATTCGGACAGAATGGAAGTGGCATGCATACCCATCAATCTCTTTTTAAGGGTGACCGTAATGCCTTCTTTGACCCAAAGGATCAATACTTTCTTTCAGAGACAGGGAAGAAGTATATTGCAGGGATTCTCACCCATGTAAAGGAGATAACCCTTGTGTTGAATCAGTGGGTGAATTCATACAAGAGGCTCGTTCCGGGGTATGAGGCACCTGTATATATCTGCTGGGCAAGACGGAACAGGTCAGCACTTGTAAGGGTCCCTCTTTATAAACCAGGCAAAGAAAAAGCAACTCGCATAGAGCTCCGTTCACCTGATCCTGCATGTAATCCTTATCTTGCCTTTGCCTGTATGCTTAAGGCTGGTCTAAAAGGTATTGAGAAAAATTACAAGCTTCCCGAGCCGACAGAGATAGATGTCTATCACCTTTCAGAGGCAGAAAGGGTTCAGATGGGTATAGACCAGCTCCCAGGAAGTCTTACAAAAGCCATTGAGTATGCTGAAAAAAGCGAACTTCTGAGGGAAACCATTGGTGACCATATCTTTGAACAATTTATAACGAGCAAGAAAATAGAATGGGATGACTACCGGATAAGGATTTATCCTTACGAAATAGAGCACTACCTGCCGGTTCTTTAACATTTAGCTCCTCCCTCACTGGGAGGGGCTAAAACTTTCCTCACTTTTTTGCAATATTTGTTCATGAATAAGTTTGAAAACTATTGAATTTCTTATATAATATATGGAAGTTACGACGGCTTTTATTTAAAGGGAGATTAAAGCTCATTGGAAGAACTCAGGAAAAGATTGATACTCTCGATGATATTGATAATACTTGTTATTGCTTTTGGCAGTATAGGGTATATGGCCATAGAAGAATGGAATTTCCTTGATTCCATTTATATGACGGTAATAACGCTTACTACCGTTGGTTACAAAGAAGTCCATGATTTAACGTTTAGTGGAAAGATATTCACGGTTATTCTTATTATAGGTGGGGTAGGCACTGTATTATATGCACTCAGTACAGGTGCAAAACTTGTTATTGAAGGCGAATTAGCAGAAGTATTTGGGAGGAAGAGATTGGAAAAGAAGATCAAAGAATTGAATAACCATTACATTATCTGTGGTTACGGCAGGATGGGAAGAATAATATGCAAGGAACTCAAAAGTAGAGGTATGAGATTTATTGCTATTGAAAGGAACCCCGACATACTTAAGGAAGAAGAAGATATTCTTATTTTTGAAGGAGATGCAACAAAGGATGAAGTATTGAAAAAGGTGGGAATTGAAAAGGCGAGGGGTTTGGTATCAGTTCTGCCTAACGATGCTGAGAATCTTTACGTCGTTTTGAGTGCAAAGGGAATGAATCCGGCTCTTTTAATAGTGGCGAGGGCAGGGGAGGAAGGTTCTGAACAAAAACTGCTCAGGGCAGGTGCTGATAGGGTTGTATCGCCCTATCACATTGGTGGACTAAGAATAGCACATACCCTACTAAAGCCTGCAGTTGTAGATTTTATTGAATTTGCCACAAAGAGTGGTAATATCGATCTCCAGATGGAAGAAATAGCCATTCAGGAGGGTTCCAAGCTTGTAGGACTCACATTGGATGAGTGTGGCATTGGAAGAGAATTAGGGGTTATAATCGTCGCCATCAAGAGAGCGACTGGTGCTATGAAATTCAATCCTACATTTCGTAGTATGGTAAGGGCCGGCGATACGTTAATAACCATTGGTGAAACAGCAAAACTGAAAGTGCTTGAAGATATGGCGATGGCTGAAAAATAGATAGCAGTCATATCGTTAAGGACTAAACTTCGGGAGTATCTTCCACTGCAATGACCAGTCTTTATTATCTCTTTTAAGACAACCGATTCCGTCCATCTTGAATGTAACAATGTTTTTTTCAATATCACCACAGAGAAGTAAGCATGCAAGTTTTCCGAGATGAGGGAGATGACCTACAAGCATGACGGAATTTGTGTAGTTCTTTAGCCTTTCTGCCCAGACTGCAGGGATATCTAATTCAACGGTCCAAATAGAGCTTTACAGAACTGTGATAGTGAAGTATTATAATACGGTAACCGTATGCCGTATGAAGGGGATTTAACAGCTTGTCTGTGTTGATACTCAAGAATACAATCACAGAAGGTCCAGGAACAATAGAGGATTTCCTGAATAAGGAAGCTATGCCTTTCAGTATTGTGGAACTCGGTAGAGGAGAAATACCGCCTCCGTTAGAAAGATTTGATACCCTTGTGGTTATGGGTGGTCCTATGGGTGTATACGAGATGGATAAGTATCCCCATCTTATGATTGGATCTCATATCATCAGGGAAGCTATTAACAGGAATATGCGGATCCTGGGTATATGCCTTGGTGCACAGTTGATTGTTTATTGCCTCGGTGCAGAAGTTTATAAAGGGCACGAAGAGGAAACAGGATGGAGGAGTATAGAACTCACAGGGGATGGGTTAAAAGACCCCCTCATGAGGAAACTTGCAGTTCATCCACAGGTGGGAGATTTCTGGAGAAAATTCAAGGTATTCCAGTGGCATGGTGATACCTTTGACCTTCCGATCGGTGCAGTATCGTTAGCAAAATCTGAGCTCTACACACATCAGGCATTCAGATATAAGGATAATGTATATGGATTTCAATTTCATATAGAGGTAACAACAAATATGCTTCTTGAATGGTTTAAGAACAGTCCAGAGATGCCCCTCATTATGAGAGAAACGGAGGAAATATTTGAAGAATACACAGGAAGGGCAACAAATTTTTATAATGCATTTTTAAGAAGGAAGTAGTATTGTGGTAGAATCTACCATATTGAATTAAGTAATATTATAGATATACAACGTAAAGATTTAACACATTAAAACAGGGGGGTTGAAATGCCTAAATTAAAAGCGAAAAAAAATTTGGAGAAGCCAAGAGACAAAAAGGATGTCATAAAGCTTGTGGAGAAGCACGATGTGAGATTTGTAAGGCTATGGTTTGCTGATATTCATGGCCAGCTTAAGAGTTTTGCTATACCGATTGATGAACTTAGATTTGCATTTAATGAGGGTATGGGCTTTGATGGATCATCCATCAAGGGCTTTGCAAGGATTGATGAGAGCGATATGATCGCAAGACCTGATCCTACCACGTTTGCAATTCTTCCCTGGAGGCCTAAGGAAAAACCGGTTGCAAGAATGTTCTGCGATATCTATGAACCGGATGGTTCTCCTTATAAGGGAGACCCAAGATATATTCTTAAGGTGAATCTTGAGAAGGCAAAAAAGAAAGGTTTTACCTTTTATCTCGGTCCCGAGCTTGAATATTTCTATTTTAAATCTGATAAAAATACAGAGACTCTTGATGAAGGTGGTTATTTTGATTATCCCATGGATGCTGCCGAAGACCTTCGGCGTGACACCATTCTTGCTCTTGAAACCATGGGAATAGAGGTTGAATATTCACATCATGAGGTAGCCCATTCCCAGCATGAAATTGATTTAAGATACAAAGATGCACTGACGATGGCAGATATAGTGATGACTCATAGAATAATTGTCAAGGAAGTAGCCAAGCAATATAATGTATACGCTACCTTTATGCCAAAACCCATATTCGGGCAGAATGGTAGTGGTATGCACACCCATCAATCTCTCTTTAAGGGTGACCGGAATGCCTTCTTTGACCCAAAGGATCAATACTTTCTTTCAGAGACAGGGAAGAAATATATTGCAGGCCTCCTTACTCATATAAAAGAGATTACTCTCGTCATGAACCAGTGGGTAAACTCCTATAAGAGGCTTGTCCCTGGATATGAAGCCCCTGTGTATATCTGCTGGGCAAGGAGGAATAGGTCTACCCTTGTAAGGGTTCCCCTTTATAAACCGGGCAAGGAGAAGGCTACACGCATAGAACTTCGCTCGCCAGACCCCTCATGTAATCCTTATCTTGCCTTTGCCTGTATGCTTCAGGCAGGACTCAAAGGCGTCGAGAAAGGTTACAAGCTTCCCGAACCAGTTGAGATGGATGTGTATAACCTGTCTGACGAGGAAAGGATGAAATATAATATAGATGTTCTTCCCGGCAGCCTTAACAGGGCTATAGAATATGCAGAAAACAGTGAACTCCTGAGGGAGACACTCGGTGACCATATCTTCGAACAATTTATAACCAGTAAAAAGGTAGAATGGGATGATTACCGAATAAGGATTCATCCTTACGAGATAGAGCGGTATCTGCCTACTCTTTAAATTCAGATTATTTAAAACCATGCGATTAACAGACAGGGCATAGTATTTGGGCGGTTTTGGTCGATCCGACCACCTCGGTCTACGACTCGTAGAGAGGTCAAAGACCAAGAATGAGCGAAAATGCTATGCCCTGCCTGTTATATTTTGAATTTATAGATAATAATAGAATAATATCGGTTAATGCTCTAATGAGTCAGGCTCTATATGTACAATGATATCCACAACTGAGGGAAACTCTTTTTGTATTTCTGTTTCTATCCTGTCTGCAATCTCATGAGCCTTTTCTGTCGTGAGTCCTTTATCTACAAGTGCATGGAGGTCAACGTATACGGAATGCACTGAACCCCTTGCCCTTATATCATGGCATCCTTTTACACCGTCTATGCGATTCACCAAAAATTCAATTGCAGAGGTATCTATGCAAACTGAATCAACAAGTATATCTGATGCATCTTTGACGATTTTGTAGCCAATCCTTGCGATAAATAAAGTGATTATAATTCCCACAATGACATCTGCACGAGAGTAACCTATCCGCGTAAAGACGAGACTTATTATTACGGCAATTGATGCAAATATATCACTCTTTGTATGCAGTGCATCAGCTACTAAAAATTGGCTGCCAAGTTTTTTGCCTTTTCTCGATTCGTAGAGCATTACAAAGATATTAACTCCCATTGTAAAGAACATCACAATAAAACTTGTTTCCGTAACAATTGTAGTATGATCTTCAAAAAAGGATTGATAGACTTTCTTCAGTATCTGAAAACATGTGGCAAAGATCATGAGAGCTATGATGATTGTGAAGAGGGTTTCATACTTTTTATGTCCATATGGATGTTTCTCATCAGGCGGGTGGGATGCTATCCAGATGCCGACTAAACCTATCGCATTTGAGGTTCCATCAAAAACAGAATGGAATCCATCGGACATCATCGCAATAGAATTAGTTATATAGCCGTAAAGAATTTTTGCAAGGGCAACACATGCGTTTAAAATTAATGTAAGGATAAGCACATTTCTTACATTTTTAGAATAATCTTTTTTTAAAGTATTACTTCCCATTTACTTTTGAACTCAGAAAAATTACCTTCAATTATAGATTTTCTCATATTTCTGAAAAAATTAAAATAGAAGTGCAGGTTGTGTATCGTATTCAGCCTCATCGAAAGTATCTCTTTTGAAAGAAAGATATGTCTCAGATATCCCCTTGAATAATTTCTGCATGTATAACATTTACACTCAGAATCAAGAGGTTCTCTGTCTGACTTAAATTCTTCCCTCTTGATGCTTATCTTCCCTCTGCTTGTAAACAACGTTCCATTTCTTGCATTTCTTGTTGGCATCACACAGTCAAACATATCAAATCCAGCTTCAACCCCGATAAGCACATCTTTAAGATCTCCTATCCCCATGAGATATCTTGGTTTATCAACAGGAAGAAGAGAAGCAGTGAAATTTATCATCTCGTGTATTTCCTCTTTTGGTTCACCAACACTGAGCCCGCCCACTGCATAGCCATCAAACTGAATAGTGATAATTTCCTCTACGCTTCTCTTCCTCAGGTCTTGATACATTCCACCTTGGACAATACCAAATAAGTCTTGAGTTGATTCCTGATTCACGATGCATGATGCATCATGACCCCCCTTTAATTCCCCCCTTAATAAGGGGGGATTGAGGGGGGTTGTATCCTGTATCCTGTATCCTGTATCCTGTATCTTTTTATGATATTCCTTGCATTTTTTTGCCCACAGGGTAGTCCGTTTGAGTGACTCAAGGGTATATTCGTAAGTTGAAGGATAGGGAGTGCAGTCATCAAATGTCATTGCTATGTCAGATCCAAGTACGGACTGAATCTCCATTGCCTTTTCAGGA
>JAOUJR010000087.1 GCA_029883145.1 Nitrospirota bacterium | reverse complement strand
TCATATGTCCTCTGCGACTCACACATAAATTTTACAAAAAACTTCCGGGATTCCTGATCCTGCGCTATCGAGGGTGGAACAATATAGTCAAATGCTGTCTGATCCTGTGTTGAAGACTGACCTCGGGTTGCCGATTGACTGCTCTCAGACACGTAACGCTGGGATTGCTGTGAATAAGATGCGAGCCTGTGTCTGACAAGTTGATGGGAGCATGCCCTTGATATACCTTCAATTGCAAAAGTAAATGACGCATGTTCAATAGGGGTCATGTGTCCTATCTTCACAAGTTTCTCAATAAATGTCTTCTGATTTTTCGACTCAATCTTTTTCTTCAATTCTGTAATATCTGAAGGGCTATAACACAACTTTGCAGCCATTGCAATCGTTTCTTCAGGATTCGTGGTATTTCGCAAAAGGATTACGTTCAGGTTTACTTCCGGCATATACACTCCTTTTAAAAAAGTACGTTAGTAAAATAGTGAGGTAGTAAATAGTTTTTCTACCATTGCACATGAGACACTATTTTTCTCAAATATAATAATTCTGCTCCATAGAGAAGTCAATTTCGTATAATCTTTTTATTGAAGGTACACTTTACAAAATTATTCTAAATCTGTAACATTAGTTCAGGAGGGGAAAGTCCATGAAAGTCAGTGAGATTATGACGAAACACGTGTATACCATCGAACCAGACAGTAGCTTAAAAGAATGTGCAGAGGTATTGAAAAAGTGCCAGGTGAATGGCTTAGTCGTTGTGGAAGGGGGAAGGACTAAAGGAGTCATCACAAAGGCAGATGTATTTAAGTCAATCTTGCCACGCTATCCTGATATTCTCGAGGATGAACGGAACATGACAGACTTTGAATATATCGAGGAGCGTGTCCATAAGCTCTTTGAATTAAAAGTAAAAGAAATAATGGGATCACCTGCTATTATCGTGAGTAGCGATATTCCCATCATCAGGGCAGGTTCATTGATGATTGTCCGCAGAGTGAAACAGGTTCCTGTAGTTGACATGGGTAAGCTCGTGGGCATTATTACTCTGACTGACATTATTAACGCTCTTCTTGAAAAAATTAAATAGCGCAACTACAGGCTGGAGAAAAGCTATTTAAAACTATGTTCATCCGATGGGAATAAGCCGTTTTCAACTTCTTCTTTATACTTCCTAACAGCCCCTAACACCTCTTCCTTTACATTCATATATCTTTTTGCAAACTTTGGCAAGAATCTCTCAAACAGTCCTATGACATCATGGAGGACAAGCACCTGCCCATCACAGGAAGGCCCTGCACCGATACCGATTGTAGGAATAGTTAATTCCTTTGTGATGCGCGCTGCAAGCTCTGCAGGAATTGCTTCAAGAATGAGGGAAAACGCTCCTGCATCCTCAGTGATATGTGCCTCTTCCATCAATCTCTCTGCTGCCTCTTTAGTCCTGCCCTGTATTTTGTATCCACCCATCCGGTGGATTGACTGGGGTGTAAGACCGATATGTGCCATAACAGGAATATCAGACTTTGTCATCGCCCTGATATGCCCGGCAACCTCGGCACCTCCTTCAATCTTTACTGCTGATGCACCTGCCTCTTTCAAGAATCTCCCTGCATTCCTTACCGCATCCTCAATACTTGCTTGATAGGACATAAAAGGCATATCTCCGATAACAATTGCATTATTGACTGCCCTTGCAACTATTTTCGTATGGTACACCATCTCATCCATCGTCACTGGAAGTGTATTTTCAAGACCCTGCGTAACCATTGCTACAGAATCGCCAACAATGATTCCATCAATGCCAGCCTCATCAACTATCCGTGCAAAAGGATAGTCATATGCAGTGAGCATCGTAATCTTTTTCTTCTCTGTCTTTTTCTTCAGAAGATCATGAACTGTGATTTTTGACATAGTTGTCCTCCGGTTTTTAATGCCAAATTTTAACATAAAATTCAGCTTCTGCAGGCTCAAGTGTTGTTTCCATACTATCCACTAAGATTCTGCGGTAGCTTTATCCTGAATGTTGTTCCTTTTTCACTGCTCTCAACAAAGATATTCCCTCCATGAGATACGATAATCTTATGAACGATTGCAAGGCCAAGTCCTGTCCCCTTCTCTTTTGTGGTAAAAAACGGAAAAAAGACCTTGTCTATTATATTCTCTGCAATGCCATGGCCTGTATCAGTCATCATCATTTCTATAAAATTTCCTTCTGGGCTTATTGAAGGAAAAGCCTTTATTGCAAGCTCTCCTCCAGCAGGCATTGCTTCTACAGCGTTCTGTATAAGGTTAGTGAACGCCTGTCGTAAAAGCACTTCGTCACCTTTGAGTAAGGGCAACCTCTCAATATCGAGGCGGGCATGAATATCTTTTCTCTCACCTGCAATCACTGAAACACAATTTTCGATGATCATTTTCAGGTCAAGGTCAGAGATCATGAGTTCAGTGGGTTTTGCAAATGAAAGAAAGTCAGAGATAATCCTGTCCATCACACTGATCTCTTTTGAGATCGCATCCACGGTATGCTTTAACGAGCTGTCCACCTTTTTTGTGAGGAGCTTTGTATACCCAGCAATGACTCCCATAGGATTCCTCATTTCATGCGCAATCCCTGCTGATATCTCACCAAGGCTTGATAGTCTTGCCCTCAGCTCCATCTGTGCCTCAAATGCCTTAAGATGGGTAAGGTCGGTAAAAATAAGTATCTGACCTATTCTCCTGCCTTCCCTGTCCTTTAACGGTGAGAGGGTAAGTCCCAACCATATCTTCTTTCCCGACTGTGTGGTATAATTTATCTCACCCCTTTCGATAACCTTTCTCTCGTCAAGAAGGTCTGTAATGGGTTTATTGAATACATCTGTATGATACTTCCCGATAATTATCTCTCCTTTTATGTCAAGTATCTTCTCCGCAGCAATATTTACCTTTGTAATTCTCATCTCTTCATCGAAACTCATCACCCCACTCGGAACACTCTGAAGTATATTTTCATTATATCCTTCAATAATCATTGCCCTGTCTTCTGCCTTCTGTCGCATCACCTCAAGCTCATTCTCCTTTTCTTTGAGTTTGGATACGAGCTCGTGGAATGTGTCAACGACAAAATGCACCTGAGACATATCCTTTCGCTCCAGCTTCTTCTGTTCACTGTAAAATCTTATAAGCCTTTTGAGTAAATAAAGAAAGACCAAGACTGCAAGCAGGAATATGAGCAGATATAAAAATGTGATTCCTATAGTCATCGTACCGGCATCTGCCTGTTAAGATAACAGGAGAGTATCTCCTGACCATAAAAAAGCGTTATTATAGAACCCAGTGCAAGGTAAGGGCCAAATGGAATTTTTGATCCCCATTCCCTCCCCTTGTAGAGTATCAGAGCACTACCGATAATTGCGCCTGAAAGACTTCCAAGGAAAGTGGTGAGTATCACGCCTTTCCATCCGAGAAACCCTCCAACCATTGCCATCATCTTGATATCTCCACCACCCATTGCCTCTTTTTTAAAAATCCGTGTTCCCACTTTTGCAACAAGATAATAGAATCCGAAACCGACAAGGGCACCTGAAAGTGAAGATGTTATTCCAAGGGGCAAATGTCGCATAAAAGGATCAGCCAAGATAAACCCTCCGAGCAGTATTCCTATTGGTATCCCGGGCAGGGTTATTCTATCCGGTATTATCTGAAAATCTAAATCTATAAAGGTTATCACAATGAGGGAAGAACAGAACGCACAATAGATGAGGGTATGCCATCCAAAACCGAATCTCCATAAAACCAGCGTATATAACAGTGCATTCATGAACTCGACAAGAGGATACCTGAAAGAAATCCTCGCCTTGCACACCCTGCACCTGCCACCAAGAAATAGATAACTTAATAGTGGTATGTTATCCCACGGTTTAAGAGGATTATCACAGGAGGGACATCTTGACGAAGGTATAATGATTGATAAGTTCCTTGGTATCCTGTATATGCATACATTAAGAAATGACCCGACAATAGAACCGAAAAGAAAGACAATAATATATGGAATTATATTATGCATACTTATTCTTCAGATCTTACCATCCAATTGAACTCACCAAACATCAACAACTAAAAACAGATCATTTACACTGTCATTGCGAGCCTGAAGGGCGTGGCAATCTTGATGTTTTTGCTTTACAGCTTGCCAGATAGTAGGTTTTAGGATTGCTTCGTCGGTCGTCTCGACCTCCTCGCAATGACACCTCATTTAGTGTTATTACATTATATCCGGTTATTGAATCATTGGTCTTTATTTGGTATTCCTGTTTGTATCTATGTCTCTACCTTGCTCATCTCTGATGCCTTCTTTTTTATCTCCTCTATCTCACTGTTAATTTTCTCAAGTTCCCGGAGAGCTTCAACTATACTGTCATCCTTCAGAATCGAATATCCCTTGAGTTCAAAGACGCGCTTGCCGATTGTTTTCATCAGGTCTTCCTTCTTTTTCTCCATCTGATCCGACTGGTAAAGGAGTTTCATCACTGAATACTCTATCTTCATTCTGTCTGAAAACAATGACGAAAACCATTTAATCTTATCAAGCCCACTGTCAAAACTCTCTTTTAATCTCTTAAACATAATCTCCCCCTATCCTGTCTTAAAAAGCTCAATCTTTCCTTTCCAGAACCCCTCGAGAGATTTTTTTAAAAGAGGAAAGCCTTTTATATCAGGATGCCTGTCAATTAAATTGAACGCCTCCTTCCTCGCTCCATTCAGAAGCCCTGCATCTCTCACAATGTGTGCAATCCTGAGGTCTGGCATGCCAGACTGACGCGTTCCGAAAAACTCTCCTGGCCCCCGTATGTTCAGGTCTTCCTCTGCAATCATGAACCCATTATTACTCCTGACCATTACATCCAATCTCCTCCTCGCCTCTTCTCCGCAGGGTTCGTATGAAACCATCATACAATAAGACTGATGAGGGTTCCTGCCTACTCTCCCTCTGAGCTGATGGAGCTGTGACAGGCCAAACCTTTCAGCATGTATTATAAGCATAAGTGTTGCATTTGGCACGTCAATCCCTACCTCTATTACAGTGGTGCTCACCAATATATCTATCTCTCCCTGCTTAAAAGAAGCCATTATCTCTTCCCTTTCCTGTGCCTTCATTCTCCCATGAAGGAGTCCAATCTTAAACTCAAGGAAATATTTTTCAAAGGCATTCTTACCTTTTATCGCTGATCTGAGATCTGTCTTCTCCGACTCTTCAATTACTGGATATACCACGTAAACCTGTCTTCCCTTATTTACTTCTTCTCTTATAAATGTATATATGTAGTCCTTCTGCTTCGGGCTAAATAACAGCGTTGTCACAGGTCTCCTTTCAGGCGGAAGTTCATCAATAAGAGAATAATCGAGGTCGCCATATAAGGTGAGTGCAAGTGTCCTCGGTATCGGGGTAGCGGTCATGACAAGAACATCAGGGTTCATCGCCTTTCTCCTGAGCAATGCCCTCTGCATGACACCAAACCTGTGTTGTTCATCTATTATCACAAGACCAAGATTTCTAAATGATACACCTTCTTGAATAAGTGCATGGGTTCCCACAACTATATCAATCTCACCTGAAGCAATCTCATTGAGAGGTCTCTCTTTCGTGCTTCCTGTTAACAGACATATCTTCAAGCCTAACGCTTCAATCATTCTGTGAATAGTGATATAATGCTGTTCTGCGAGTATCTCTGTTGGCACCATCAGAGCAGATTGATAACCACATTCCGCTGCAACTGTCATTGCCATCAATGCAACAATAGTCTTTCCACATCCCACATCACCCTGGATAAGTCTGTTCATCGGGTGAGGTATTTTCATGTCACTTAGTATATCACTGAATACTTTTTCCTGTGACTTTGTGAGCCTGAACGGGAGCATCTCGATAAGCCTCTTCAGAATGTTATCTTCATGATTAAATGCAATTCCTTTTTCACGTGCTTTCCCTCTTTTCATTATTGCAAGACCGAGCTCGAGCATAAAAAGCTCATCAAAAGAGAGCCTTCTGTGAAAGTCACTTATTCCCCTGTTGAGAAGCGTTATATCTACACTTGTATCTGGAAAGTGAACACCTACAAGACTTTCAGGAAAACCAGGCAGGCTATGTCTTCTCAGGATTTCTTCAGGCACCGGATCATATATATCCTTACTACATGTGTCTATAAGATTGAACATTATTGATCTGAGCTGCCTTACTGACAAACCACTCGTCACTCTGTATACCGGTACTATTCTGTTTGTATGAATGAACGAATCGCCATCTTCACTCACAATCTCATACTCTGGATTATCCATCTCAAATCCAATTCCCCAATAAGGGTCCCTCTTGATAACTCCACAAAGCACTACTTCATTCCCAATGGTGAAGTTCTTTTTCATAAAAGGCTGGTTGAACCATTTGCCTTTTAAAAGACCACTTCCATCATTCACGGTAAGTTCGAAGATTTTCATTTTTCTTCTTGGCAGGTTGATTACTTCTGCAGAGACGATCTTTCCTGATACAGTCTCTACCCTTCCATAAGTCAGAGCACTTATCTTTTTAAGGTTGCTTCTGTCTTCATATCTGGAAGGAAGGTAATAAAGTGCATCTTTTACTGTGTTGATACCAAGGCGGCTCAAAAGCTTTGCCCTTTGAGGCCCGACACCTTTTACATATTGTATATGAAATTCTGAGAGGTCTTTACCCCGTTGCATTGTTTTTTCCTGTCATTCCGCACTTGATGCGGAATCCAGATTGTTCTATAACGACTTCTGGATTCCTGCTGGAGTTTATCCCATACTGTGATACGGGGCAGGAATGACGACAGAACCATATGACTAACATATTTCACCTCAGAGCTGAGCTTTGAGGAATTATTTTGCGACGGGGTTTAGCCATCAACAGATGGGATATCTTTTTTATGCGGCTTCTGATCTATTGCATCATCA
>JAOUJR010000086.1 GCA_029883145.1 Nitrospirota bacterium | reverse complement strand
GAATATCTAAGTATAAAAGAGTACCCTGATCAACATTGGTTATGGTTACTGTATCAGAATCGCCAACTAATCTTTCTCTTGCAATTGAAGAACGTAAATAATTGAGCAGATAAAAAGGTTCAATTTTTTCTTTATCAGGTCTAATTCTTATTAAAAATCCACAAAAGACAACTGGTTCATCATTTTCTTCAAACAAAGCTGGATATGCAACACCTTCTCTTTTTAAAGATGACCTCACTATGAGAATATCACCAGTTTTTAAATGATATTTTTCAGTATCTCGAGGCGATATATTTATTCTATCCAACTTTGTAAAATTAATAACCAAAGGACAAAAAACATCTGATACGTTAACAAATCTAACACCTGTCCCAAAATCTTCTTTGCTATAATTTAAACCGTTTTTTAGTGGTTCTTTAAGCACCTCTCCCAGTCTCACCCACCGCCAACCCTCTGGGAGTTCTGAGTTCAAAGTTCTGAGTTCTGCGTTATTTTTTTCGGACATTATTTCGGACATTTTAAAGTTATTTCAGACATTCGCTTTCATGACATTTTTCGTGACATTTTCCTGTTTTTCGTGACAATATTTTTAGGGACATTTTTTATTTTTTAGGGACATAATTTGGGACATTTTTACTCCCTTTGAGATATATATGATCGCTCGAATTTCCGCTCGAAATGTCCATCAACCGCTCGATATATACAATTTTTAGTTAATTCAAATGCGCCATTATATGCGCCACATTTGAATTTTATGCGCCACATGTGTTTTTTTATCAATAAAAATATGTGCCATTTTATGCGCCACTTTTCGGTTTTATGTGCCATAGGAGCTATGCTCTATATTTTGTTCCCTTACCAATTCCTTCAGATTTTATCTGATTTGATTCAACAAGTCCTTGTAAATCTCTTACTATCGTTCTACGGGATACCTTAAACATCTTCTGATAAATTTCATTTGTCATAATTTTCCCTTCATTCACCATTAACCTTAATGCCTCTATCTGCCTTTCATTCAATCCCAATTCTCTTAAGTCTACTTGTCTTTCCTTTGGGATACTCGGAACTAAATCTAAAATCTTTTCTCCGGGCCCATTAAACTTTACCACAAAGAAATTCCCTTCTTCTTTAAATTGTGGCGCAGATAGACCATGCGATTTCATAAGTCTCTTCATTTTTCCGATGCCTGTGCCAAATTTTTCCATATCCTTTGTTTCGTGGAAAATATCGCAGATTTTCTTGTTTCTTGTGGCATGATGACCCTCAAGATTCTTAATGTTCAAACCAGGCAAAAGCCCGCCAGGACTGCTTATCTCTATCCTGTCATCAAAGATGGAAAACATAATCGGTGCATAGCGATAAGTATAGTCTCTATGGGCAATGGCATTGATAACTGCCTCCCTTATTGCTTCGTATGGGTACTCTGGTACATCAACTCGTTTAAATTCAACAATCTTACTGGCTAAGCGAGTATTTCTTCTAAAAAATACCTCAACTTCATCAAGCATTTTATAGATAGGACCCTTTATCTCTTTTGAATCAATAAATTCAGTCCGTGTGACTCCTTTGAATCTTGCAATTCTTATTTCGTTTTGTGGAATGTATTCAAAAGGGTCTTTCCCAAAGAAAAGCAAGCCCGCATTGGTGGGATGAAAATTACCGTTTTCTTCCTTTACTACCTTTAATGTCTTTACCAAAAAATCTTTTATTGTGATTTTAGGAATATCAACTCTAAGTTTTATTGCCCTGTTTTCGAGGAAATTCTTTACCTCTTTCTCATCCATTGCCTCATAACCTGCTTCATGGCAGATAATCTGGTCAAAGGAGGCTCTGCTGAACGTACCTTTTTCATCAAGATAAGTAATGAGGCTGTGCAAAACCTGCACCTTTAATTCTTCTATGTTTGAAAAACGCTTATAAATAAATGAATCTTTGATTGCTTTTATAAATTTCTGCGTATCCTTGTCTTTTTTTGAGTCGTCTTTGCCTTTAATGAAGATCAGGGCATCTTGTTTGGATTTGATAAAAGTCCTGAATTCTTTTTCTGTTGGTGAAAGACCGTTTTTACCTTTAATCCCGTATTCATTTCCGATGATGCCGATATAAATATCACTGTCTGCGACCTGTTTAAGATAGGTTGAGACAGGCGATTTACCTTTTGCAGGTAAATCCTCAAAAAGAAAAACATCAAAGAAATCTCTTAAGGTTGAGTTATTGAGTATTATCTCTTTTACCGCAATTCTTTCTTCTTTAAGCTCCCTTTGATGAGCACTTACAAATATTCTATATTTTTTCATGTTGCAAAGAGCCTCTTTTTAGTTTCATTAATTATATCTCTAGGCTCACCGAGAATTTTTAATGAATCAAGACCTCCTGTTTTCACAACTTCAGGGGCATTGAAGACATAAGGATTCTCTAATTCTTCAATGCCTCCTCTCTCAAACTGCTTAGCAATGGCAAGTAATGTTTTTGTGGTCTTTTTAGGAAGACTCTTGAACCAGTCACCATGTTTATACTGTAGTGCGGAAACACGTTCTGTGCGGCTCTTCGGAGCAATACCATATCCTATCTCTGCAAGAACATCATAAAGGTCATAATCCTTGCGTTTCATGAGTTCACGGAGTAACCGTAAGCCCTGTCCACCGTCAGGAAGTATTTGAATTAATTTCTTTCGTTCCTGAGGGTCTATCCAATAGTTTCTGAAATCATCAAAGCTTTTAATTTCCTCGGTTAATCGCAATGCAATCATCTGGCTATATTCCTCAACAGTCACCATTCCTATTTTACCTTCCACTTTTGTAACGATATATGTGCCTGCAGGATTTACGTGAACATCAAAACCCTCTACACGGATTATTTTTTCTTTTCTTTCTTCTTCAGGTTCTTTTGGTTCTCGTGTTGGTGACGGACGTGTTGTGAAGGATTTACCTAAAAGACGGGTGGCATTTGTGTAATCATAGACACGAAAC
This sequence comes from Nitrospirota bacterium, assembly GCA_029883145.1. GTDB lineage: Bacteria > Nitrospirota > Thermodesulfovibrionia > Thermodesulfovibrionales > SM23-35 > VGWZ01. The sequence continues at coordinate 4,045 of JAOUJR010000086.1, read as the reverse complement.
ATCAATTTATTGGTAGGTAGATGGATTCTTGACCCTCGCCCCATCATCTGTTGAAATGAAATAGGAGAGCGGACATATTTGAAAAATACAATATTTCGAAGTATCGGAACATCAACACCAGTGGTTATTAAATCAACTGTGGATGCGATAAAGTGGCTGCGTTCAGAACCACGTAAATCAGAAATATATTCACTACCTCCAACAGCAGCGGTACATTTGAAAGCATAAGGCTCTAATCTTTTATGCTCATTCTTGGCACACCATTCAGCATAAAGATTATTCATTTCGGCAGAAACAGCATCTGCATGAGTATCACGAACACAAAAGACAACTGTCTTCTGAAGGGGTCCACCAGTCTGTAAGAGCAACTCAAAAAAGTCTTTGCACCATGCCTTAACTCTGTCAGGCAATTGAATAATATCTTCAAAAGAAGGTGCTCCATAATAGGGTCGAGCTTCTGATCCGATAATTGGTTGGCCGGTTGTGGCATCTTTTGCTCCCAGCCGATCAATATCTTCACGATCAACACCTGTTTCATCTAAATCAGTTATACGCCTTACTATCTCGCAAGCAGGAAGATACCCATCTTCTATCCCTTGTGCCATGTCATATTCATAAACAGGCTCACCGAAGTATCTGAGGTTATTTGCAGTAATCTCTTCATCTGCTTGCCGTTCTTCTGGCGACCCACCTTCAAAGGAGCGCGGAGTTGCGGTAAGACCGATTTGAACAGCATCTGGGTTTTGCCGAAGCACAATGCTCCACTTTCCCCAGGCACTTCTGTGGCATTCATCAATAATAATATGGCTGAAATAGTTCTGTGGATAATTTTCGAGAAAAAATTTGGCATCTTCAGTTTCTCCTGCCACATTGAGTGTCTGATAAGTTGCAATCAGGATGCGTGCATTCTTCTGTGGATTTGATGTTGTTACTTCTGCTGCATCAGCCCCAAAAACATTCTGGAAAGCCCCAAGTGCTTGAGATCGGAGTTCATCTCGGTCACAAACAAAGAGAGCACGGCGAAGCTGTCCTGCATCTGCAATCTTTCTTAAAACATGAACTGCAATGAATGTTTTTCCTGAGCCAGTTGCCAGGAAGAGAAGAAGTCTTTTTTCGCCTTTTGCTATTTTCTCTATTGCGGCTCGAATAGCAGCATCCTGATAATAGCGTCTGCTTGCTTCACCACCTGGGTATGGAACAAGGAGTGGTTTTGCTATTTCGCTATCCAGTGAAAACCCAACCCTTTGTTCATAACGCTTACGAAGCATTTTAGGAGTTGGAAATTCTTCAAGAGAAATTGGCTCTGTAGTTATTCCTGTGAAATTATCGTATTCAACAAAGAGATGCCCATTGGAGGAGTACACAAAAGGGACATGGTTAAACCGTCTGTATTTCTTTGCTTGCTCCAGACCTTTATCCGGTGGCTCATTGCTTTTTTTCGCTTCAATTAAGGCAAGCGCTATTGGTTGTGTGTTGATGTTGACCTTAACACGCAGAAGATAATCAATTCTCCCCCGCTCTCTGCGTCTCGGTTTGCCATCTATAATATCAATCCCTCGTTCCGTCTCCTCTCGATGAATAAGATCCTCTGTCCAGCCTTTTTTATGCAGAGTTGGGTCAATCAGTTTTGCTCTGGTGTCTGATTCGGTAAGAGGTTTCATTTCTTATAGTTTATCTCTCGGCCTTTCATCCTCTGGCCAGTCTGGAATCTTCTCTACGAGTCATAGACAATCTATATTTAGCACTACGAGTCATGAACTCCTTATCAAAATGACAACTTATATTGCATTTGTATAGTGATAATTTGGTTTAAACATTTTTACCTTCCACAGAACTATTAAAGCCTATCAAAAAGCCTTTTGTTTATCAAGAAATAATAATCTGTTATACTTTTCTTATGAAGAATCAGGAGATTGCGAGGATATTTAATGACATTGCCGACCTGCTCGAGATAAAGGGTGAAAACCCTTTCAGGATAAGGGCGTACAGGCGTGCAGCACAGAATATAGAGGCATTGACAAAGAACGTTGAAGAGACACCAAAAGATGAGCTTTTGAAGATCCCCGGAATCGGGCAGGACCTTGCAGGCAAGATTGAAGAGTATCTGAAAACAGGGAGACTCCAGTTTTATGAAGAGCTCAAGAAAGAAGTGCCTGAAGGTCTCAGTGTTCTTCTTTCTATTCCCAGCCTTGGTCCGAAAACTGCAAAGCTTTTGCTCGAGAGATTAAAAGTAAAAGACATAGGAACTCTTGAACAGCTTGCCAGAGAACATAAGCTCATAGGCCTGCCTGGTATAAAAGAGAAGACAGAGGAGAATATACTCAAAGGTATTGAGATGCTGAAGCGAGGGATGGAGAGGCAGCCATTAGGGAAAGTGCTCCCTTATGCAAATGATATACTCGATTACCTAAAAAAGAAAGCCCCGGTGAAAAAACTCACTGTTGCAGGAAGCATCAGGAGGTGGAAGGATACAATCAAGGATATAGATATTCTTGCTACATCAGAAAAGCCTAAAGAAGTTATGGATACCTTTGTGCATTTGCCCCATGTGAAAGATGTCCTGATGCATGGACCCACAAAATCAAGTGTGATTATCCATGAAGGATTGCAGGTTGATCTGCGGGTAGTAGAGGAGGATAGCTTTGGTGCAGCATTAGCATATTTTACTGGAAGCAAGGAACACAATATAAGATTAAGAGAAATGGCCATGAAATTAGGCCTGAAGTTAAACGAATATGGGATATTCAGGGAAAAAGATAACAAAAAGATTGGGGGGAAAGAGGAAGAAGACATATACAGGCTTTTGGGTCTTCCCTACATCTCACCAGAGCTCAGGGAGGATACCGGTGAGATAGAGGTTGCAATGGCTGGCGGGCTGCCTAAACTCGTTGAGCTGAAGGACATAAAGGGTGATCTTCATGTTCACAGTAAGTGGAGTGACGGGAGCCATGATTTTGAGGAACTGATACACGAAGCGAAGAAGAGGGGGTATGAGTATATCGCAATAACGGATCACACAAAGGGTCTTGGCATTGCAAGAGGACTGAATGCCGAGAGATTAATGGAAGAGAAGAAAGAGATAGATGCAATAAACAAAAAATTAAAGGGATTCAGATTGATTGTTGGCACAGAGGTTGATATTCGTAGTGACGGACAGATGGATCTTCCAGATGACATACTTAAGGAGATGGATATTGTTGTTGCATCGATTCACTCTGGTTTCAAGCAGAACAGGGAGCAGATAACAAGGAGACTGGTCTCTGCCATGAGAAACCCGTATGTCTCTATTATTGCCCATCCTACTGGCAGATTAATCGGAGAGAGGGAACCATATGACGTTGACATGAATGAGGTTCTTAAGGTTGCGAAGGAAACCAGGACTGCTATTGAGATAAACGCATATCCACTCCGACTGGATTTAAATGATGTCTATGCGAAGATGGCAAAAGAGATGGGCATAGCAATAGTAATAAGCACAGATACTCATATCACAAACCAGTTCGATTATATGATATATGGTGTCTCGATTGCACGGAGAGCATGGCTTGGGAAGTCAGATATTTTAAACACAATGAGCTATAATTCCCTGATGAAAACATTTTAAAAGTGATATTTTTAATAGACAAATTTATAAATTTATTGTATATTTATATAAAGAAATGAAAAAAGAGATACTCATATACGAAAAAGACAAAGAGATTTTGCAATTTCTCAGGGCATTCTTTAGAGGAAAGAGAGAGTACTCAGCTCGATTTATAAAGGGTGATGAGGATGACTTAAGAAGAGAACTTGAAAAGAAAACGCCTGCTGCCATAATTATAGGGAGTCCTGAAGGTCTTGAAAAAACACAGTCTTTAGAGATCGTATGTCCTGTTATTGCGATGATCAGTTCGGCTCATACCGCAAAAGGTATTCGTTTTGTGGTCAAATCTGATGTGGAGTATTATTTGCTCGAACCTTTTTATAAGGAAGATATTGAACATAAACTCAGGTTAGCTGTTGAGAAGAAAAGCTGGTTCGAGAATCTCTATAAGGAAAAGAAAGA
>JAOUJR010000120.1 GCA_029883145.1 Nitrospirota bacterium | reverse complement strand
TCTTTAGCCGTGAACAACTTCTTGATGCGATATGGAGTAATGAGTCATTTGTTGAACCGAGGACTGTTGATGTGCATATAAGAAGGTTACGGACTCAGATTGAGGAAGACCCTGCTCACCCAAGATATATCAAGACTATGCGCGGTATAGGCTATTTCTTTGATAAGAAGCAATGAAACGAGTTCTGTTCACGAGAATCCTCGTCTATTATCTGATTATTTTCACGCTGTTGTTTACTGCTCTTGAGCTTTATCTTCCTCGTTTCATAAAGCATAACTATATCTCTAACCTCAAAGAGGACCTTATCATACAGGGGCGTTTGATTGCCGAGCAGATACCGCCGACCTTTAGTGACAATCTTGACAATTTTTGTAAAAAATATAAAGAAAAGACAGGAACAAGGATAACTATTATTGATGGATCTGGTCGTGTGGTGGGAGATTCTGACGAACCATCCGAGAAGATGGAGAATCATTTATATAGACCTGAAGTCAAAGAGGCATCTCTAAACAATATTGGGAGCTCCATCCACTTCAGCAATACTTTGCAAAAGGATTTTTTCTATCTTGCAATCAAATTAAATGTCGATTTGAATAGAGGATTCCTGCGACTTTCAGTGCCACTTACTGAAGTAGAGAGTGAAGTATCACTCATTAAAAAGGGCATCCTTTTTTCATGGCTTGCAGCCCTGCTCATAGTTACTTTATTCGGACTGTTCCAAATAAGGCGCATTACGAAATCCATTGAGGAGATTACAGCCTTTTCACAGGAGGTTGCAGCAGGGAATTTCAAAAGGCGACTATTCCTGAAGGAAAAAGATGAACTCGGAGAACTCGGTAAAAATATTAGCAATATGGCTCAGGAACTCAAAACGAGGCTTACACAGAGTGAAGAAGAGAAATACAAGATGGAGGCAATCCTCAGGAATATGTCTGACGGACTCATACTCACTGATACTAAAGGCAGGATACTCTTATGTAACTCAGCAGTCAAGAACTTTTTCGGAATCGAATCAGACATCGAAGGCCAAGCACTGATAGAAAACCTGAGAAATGAAGAACTTGTGAAAACCATAAATAAGGTGGTCGAAAGTGGAGAAGCTCTATCCCATGAGATTGAAGTTGCTCACCCGAAAGAGCTCTATTTGATGACCACTGCTGCACCTTTTTATTCTGTGAGAGAAAAAATGTCAGGGGTTGTTTTGACATTCCATGATATCACCAGGCTTAAACAACTCGAGGAAGTGAGAAAGGATTTCGTAGCAAATGTTTCCCATGAAATAAAGACTCCTATCACGGCAATAAAAGGTTTTGCAGAAACACTTCTTGAAGGTGCAATTGATGATAGGGAGAACGCCTATAAGTTTCTTGAAACTATAAAAAACCACAGTGAACGCCTGAACTCACTTGTGAGTGATCTGCTTACCCTCTCAAGGATAGAGCTTGGAGATATAAAAATTAAAAAGACTGCTGTTAATCTCGAAGATGTAGTAGAATCAGTCTTTGCAACTTTGACGGATAAAGCTCGGAATAAAGGACTTTATCTTGAAAAGCAAATACCTCATGATTTTCCAAAGGTAATGGCAGACAGAAATAATTTGATACAGATACTCTTAAATCTTGTGGACAATGGTATTAAGTTTACAGAGGAAGGAGGAGTCACAGTAAAAGTTCAAAGTTTAAGGTTCAAAGTCCAAAATGAGAAAGAAATCATTGACTCATCAATAATTACTCATCGCCCGTTACTCGAATATCTCTTCGAAATTGAAGTGGAAGACACAGGTATAGGTATTCCCAGGAAAAATCTGCCCCGCCTTGGAGAGAGATTTTACAGAGTTGATAAAGCTCGTTCGAGGGACCTTGGAGGCACAGGTCTTGGGCTTGCCATAGTAAAACACCTCGTGAAAGCACATGGATGGGATATGGAGATTCAAAGTACACCGGGCAAAGGAACAACGGCAACAATTTTCGTATCATAAATAATGAGAATGCAAAATTAGGGTGTAATTTTTATCTCAGAATAACAATACTCTCATAGTCCCATCCGGTCTTATCAAAATTACAGGTGATTACTGTCAACATGCCAAAAACAGATGAACTCATTGAGGCAGAAATTTAATATTGTTGTAATAATTCTGTAACATTCTTTCCTTAAGCTATGATTACTTAATTAACGGTGGAAGTAATGATTTAGGAAAGATTGTCCGAATAATAGATGTATAAAGAAAGAGGTCATTATGTGTGCCAATAAGATTTTCTTCATGTGTCCATACCTTGATGTAACTCCTGAAGGAATAGTATGTAATGCGGCGAAGGATCTTATAAAGAATATCAAAAATGTAAACCTAAATATATGTATGAGTACAGAGCAATTTAAATCATGTAATATCTACATTTCTAACTTAAAAAAACCGAATGCCATTCCAGAGTCGCCAACTATCAAAGAAAACCAAACAATCTAACCAGAAGATATCGCTGACAAATGTGAGGACGTTGCAAACGTCCATGAGAGCATAGTGGTTAAATATGTCTGAGACTTACTTTCTCCTCCTCTGTGTAATAGTTCTTGCACTTATTTTCGATTTTATTAATGGTTTTCACGACACCGCAAACGCAATCGCCACATCAGTATCAACACGGGTTTTATCTCCTAAAGTAGCCATATCAATGGCAGCAATATTAAATATGGTTGGTGCGCTCTCAGGGACTGCAGTGGCGAAAACAGTCGGGGCTGGCCTTGTAGAGGTTTCATGTGTCACACAGGTCACCGTTATTTCTGCTCTCATAGCTGCTACAGCATGGGACATAATCACATGGTATCTCGGTCTTCCCACATCCTCGAGCCATGCCATACTCTCAGGTTTGGTAGGTGCTGCGATCGCAACAGCAGGAACCAATGTAATCATTATGAAAGGAGTCTATAAGGTACTTGCAGGGTTGATTTTTTCCCCTGTAATCGCACTTATACTGGGATTTCTCTTAATGCTGTTACTTATGCGGTTGGTTAAAGCATCTTCACCCTCACTGGTCGGTAGCCTCTTTGGCAGACTTCAGATTGTATCAGCAGCCTATATGGCTTTTAGCCACGGTAACAACGATGCTCAAAAAACAATGGGGATTATCACAATGGCGCTGGTGAGTTACTATCACCTTCCTGAGTTCCATGTCCCGTATTGGGTAATGGGAGCATGTGCAATAGCTATGGCACTTGGCACGGCAGTTGGAGGCTGGAGAATTATGAAGACCCTTGGTTTACGTCTTGTTCACCTTCAACCCATTCACGGGTTTGCTGCTGAGACATCAGCAGCCACGATTATTGAGATTGCATCCAGAATCGGCCTTCCGCTCTCGACAACCCATGTGATTTCGTCCACCATAATGGGTGTAGGTGCTTCCAAGAGGCTCTCAGCGGTTCGGTGGGGAGTAGGTGGGAATATTTTCCTCGCATGGGTACTAACTTTGCCTGCATGCGCCTTGCTCGCCTGGGCGATATGTAAGGGAATACGTTTATTCTGGATTACAGGTTAAGGGAAAAAGTAAAAGGTGAGTCTTTACCCTTTTATCACTCCAATGGGCCTGAGTCTTGCTACCTTCTTTGAAATCCCTGCATTTTGAACCACATCAACAACATTCGAAACATCCTTATATGCCTCTGACATCTCCTCTGCGAGTGTTTCACGTCCTGCGGACTTCACGATGATTCCCTTGTCCTCCATCTCTCTCCATATGGCACGTCCCTTAGCCCTTCTGATTGCCTGATGTCTTGACATTATCCTGCCAGCGCCATGACATGTAGAACCAAATGTTTCCTGCATAGCCTTTTCAGTTCCGAGAAGCACAAAGGATACCCTTCCCATATCTCCTGGGATGAGAACAGGCTGACCGATATCCCTGTATACCTCTGGCAATTCTGAGTGGCCTGGAGGAAATGCCCTTGTTGCGCCCTTTCTGTGGACAATCAGTTTCTTCTTCTTGCCATTCACTTCATGTTCTTCGATCTTAGCAATGTTATGGGCAACATCATATATCAGTTCCATCCCGAGTTCCTTTGGAGATATGTTGAATACTCTCATGAATGCCTCTTTTGTCCAGTGCATGATACACTGTCTGTTTGCCCAGGCATAGTTGGCTGCAGCCCTCATTGCAGAAAGATAGTCCTTTGTCTCAGGGCTTTCGAATGGAGCACAGGCAAGCTCTTTGTCAGGCAGCGCTATCTTATATTTACTTACAGCCCTTTCCATGACTTCAAGAAAATCGGTGCAGACCTGATGCCCGAATCCACGTGAACCCGTATGTATCATCACCGTAATCTGGTTTTTAAAGAGTCCGAGTATGTGTGCAGCCTTTTCATCGTAGATCTCGTCGACATACTGTACTTCAAGGAAATGGTTACCTGAACCAAGAGTGCCCTGCTGTGCCCTTCCACGCTCATATGCCTTGTTGCTTATCAGTGACGGGTCTGCTCCGACAATACATCCCTCTGATTCTGTTTTATTGAGGTCATCAGTATCTCCAAATCCCTGTTCAACAGCCCAGCGTGCACCTTTGATGAGAATCTTTTTTTCATCTTCAGGACCAAGCCGTATCTTTCCTTTTGATCCAACTCCGGATGGTATTTCGTTATGAAGAAGACCCACGAGGTCCTTGATCTTCGGAATAAGTTTTTCCTTGGTAAGATTGCTCCTGAGGAGACGTACACCGCAGTTTATATCATAGCCCACACCACCAGGTGAAACAATTCCTTCCTTCAGGTCAAAAGCAGCTACACCGCCGATTGAAAATCCATATCCTGTATGCACATCAGGCATTGCGAGAGAAGATCCCACAATACCAGGGAGAGTAGCAACATTTGCCACTTGCTCTATTGACTGGGTCTCGAGATCTTTTTCGAGCATGTCATCTACATAGATAATCCCATGAACCCTCATCCCCTGTTTGTAATCCCTGGGAATTTCTATCTTTGTGTTATCAATCCTTCTGAGTTTCTCTAACAACATAAAGTTCGTCACCTGCGTTTTTTATTAACAAGTTTTCTTTCTCTCTATGTTAATTTTTTCATATATAAAGAATAAAAGCAATAATAAGCAGAACTAAAACTACGAAATATGCGTAACGTTGCCCGTAAGCCGCGACGCTTTTGGCGTCAGATTGATTGGTTTGATACTCATTAAGGCATCCTTAATCATATCGCAAAATAGATTTTTTATTTCCGATCAGACTCGTTTTTTCTCTTGACAGTGCGGGGCATTATAAGTGTTAGAAAATCACCTTCGCATTTTATTCTCATCGATTATTCTGAGAAAGCTCCGGAGAAATAGAAACCCTCTGTTCATTAATTCCCTAACTTGATCGCGCGACATCACATCTTGTTTTGATCCCGACAGAAGTTTATTTAAATCGCTCGCTTCGTTTGCAAGTTGATCGATTTGTTCCGCAGCAACGCCAGTCCGTGAGCACTGCTTACAGATTGAAAGAGTTTTATCTCGGTGGCTCTTGGCTTCTTCCTGTTGTTGTCGTCTTGGGAGTAAATCGGTAAAAGTGCGATTTATGGCCTCTCGGAGAGGAATGAGAACTGCAGATGGAGATACCTCTTTAACACTTGGCATCTTGAAAGCATCATATGCTTGTCGAACAAGGGATAGTACTGATTCGTGCCCTGCCATAGATGACGCCAGATTAACACGATGAATCTCCATTCCCAATTCCTGAATTGGATTAGATTCCTCTATAAGTTGCTCATAACTCTCAAACGCTTTTCGTGCTTGGCCCTGTGAGGCTGGAGGTAAGGATGAAATGTATACTACTGATATTGCCGCGCTCGTTGCTACGGAGGTAACATCGGTTG
>JAOUJR010000085.1 GCA_029883145.1 Nitrospirota bacterium | reverse complement strand
GAGGGCAAAGACCTTATTGATATGTATATGAATACAAGGGCACAAGGGTTTGGTGCTGAAGTCAAAAGGAGGATTATGCTCGGCACATATGCCCTTTCATCCGGATACTATGAGGCATATTACATGAAGGCACAGCAGGTAAGGACATTAATCAAAAGGGATTTTGAGGATGCATTTAAGGAGGTTGATGTCATTGTCACTCCTACCTCGCCAACTGCTGCGTTTACAATTGGGGAAAAGACTGCGGACCCGCTTCAGATGTACCTCTCGGATATATTCACGATTTCGGTAAACCTTGCCGGAGTGCCTGGGATTTCTCTACCATGCGGTTTCACGTCAAATAATCTCCCAATCGGGTTACAGCTTATCGGAAAACATTTTGATGAAGAGTCTATCTTAAAAGTTGCCTATGCATATGAGCAATCAACTGACTGGCACAAGAGGAGACCGAATCTATGAAGGACGTAGATAGTATCAACGTCCTGAAATACGAGGCAGTTATCGGGCTTGAGGTCCATGCACAGATGCTCACGGACACGAAGATATTCTGTGGCTGTTCTACAAAATTCGGCTCGGAGCCGAATACACAGACCTGTCCTGTATGCATTGGAATGCCTGGCGTCCTTCCGGTCTTAAATAAAAAAGCCCTTGAGTTTACTATAAAGACCGGCCTTGCAATGAACTGCAAAATTCCTGCATTGAGCAGGTTTGCAAGAAAAAATTATTTCTATCCTGACCTTCCAAAGGGATACCAGATAAGCCAGTACGAGCTTCCGATATGCGAGCATGGATATATTGAAATTGTTGTTAATGGAGAAATAAAAACGATAGGTATTACGAGAATCCACATGGAAGAGGATGCAGGCAAGAATATACACGAAGGCAGAGGTAATTACAGCTTTGTGGACTTAAACAGGGCCGGAGTTCCACTTATGGAAATTGTTTCTGAGCCTGATATCAGAAGTCCTGAGGAGGCTGTAGAGTATATGAAAAAATTGCGGACAATTCTGCGTTATCTCGGAGTCTGTGATGGAAATATGGAGCAGGGCTCTTTACGGTGCGATGCAAATGTATCTGTGAGGCTTGTAGAACAGAAAGAATTCGGAGTGAAAACAGAAGTAAAAAATCTTAATTCTTTTAAATTTGTGGGAAAAGCCCTTGAATACGAGATAAGACGTCAGATAAAGGTCTTGGAAGATGGGGGAAAAGTTATCCAGGAGACAAGATTATGGGACTCAGAGAGAGGGATAACTGAATCTATGCGGACAAAAGAAGAAGCACACGACTACAGATATTTCCCTGAACCAGATCTCGTACCCATTATGGTTCAGCAAAATTGGATTGATGAAATAAGGGCATCGTTGCCAGAACTCCCTGATATAAAGAGAAAACGATTTGTTTTAGAATATGGGCTTCCTGAACATAATGCTGACCTGCTCACATCTGAAAAGTCCATTGCTGAACATTTCGAAGAAGCTGTAAAACAAGGGGCTGATCCTATAACTTTAAGTAACTGGTATATCACAGTCGTTTTTAAACACCTTAAGGAGCAAGGTAAAGAGATTAATGAAACGCTTCTAAGACCAAACCATCTTTCTCGCTTATCAGAACTTGTAGCAGTCGGTGCAGTAAGTGGAACAATGGCAAAAACAACTGTAATTTATGAGATTATTCAAACTGGCAAGATGCCTGATGAAATAATAAAAGAAAAAGGTCTCTCTCAAATAAGTGACTCAGGCGAGATCGAGAAGGCTATTGATGATGTGATTGCAAAACATCCAAAAGAGGTAGAGCGTTTTAAAGCTGGTGAAGAAAAACTTATCGGATTTTTTGTAGGTCAGGTAATGAAAATGACAAAAGGTAAAGCAAACCCTCAGATGGTGAATGAGTTATTGAAAAAGAAACTGTCATAGAACAACTTTATTACTTCGCCTCAAAATTGTATAAAATGGAGGGCAGATATGCTGAAAAACCTTTTCAAGGCAACGATATTTTACTATGATACACACAAATACAAAAAGGGGTGAGTGAATATGGTGGAATTAGGACAGATTGACAGACCAGATGCAGAAAGTTTTGCAGGGAAAAGAAAGCTCTATTGTATCGCCAATGTCTATCCTATCGAAGATGCACCTGATGACTACAAGAACCTTGTGAATCAATACTGGGACGAGGTGGTTCAGCAGATAGAAAAGGTTGAGGTTGCCGGGAAGACAAAAAAGATATTCTGCGAACTTATTTACCTGCAAGGAAATGAGGCGCTCAATATATTGTCTAAGATTAATGAGCAAATCACCGAGATCATTAAAAAGAAGTTAGACGAAGGAAGCACTTTATTCCCACTGGAAAGTAAAGAAATATTTGGACCTTTTACAGACTGGGCCAACTGTCTCAGAGTTGTATTTACTGAAGAGGTGTTTACTAAAGTCCTTGAGTTTTATACCGAGTTTTCAAACAAAAGGCTTCAGCAGATCCTGAACATAATAGACACGAACCTCTCAGAAGCAGAAGCAGGACTGCTCATCATGAAAGACGAAGATAGGGTAAAACTCCAGTTCCCTAAGGACATGGAGGTATTTTTAATCACACCTCCATCGTATGACGACATCATGAGATGGTTCAGGGAGAGGTTTGGCAAGCAATCAGCAGAGTAGAGTAAGAAAATTAAAAATTAATGTATTATAAAATATATGGAGAGGTGACCGAGAGGCTGAAGGTGCACGACTGGAAATCGTGTGTGCGTTAATCCCGCACCCAGGGTTCAAATCCCTGCCTCTCCGCCATCCTGTTTTTTTGCAGCCAGGAAACGGCACTACGCAATAGGTATGTGTGAACTCCGTCAGGTCCGGAAGGAAGCAGCGGTAAACATTTTATCTGTGTGACGTAGGACGTCGTTTCCTGGCTGGAGAAAAACAGGGGAAAAAAGATATGAGTTATTTAGTGTTAGCAAGGAAATGGAGACCTCAGGGGTTTGATGACCTTATTGGTCAGGAACCTATAATCCGCATCCTGAAAAATTCAATAGATCAGGGAAAGGTTGCCCACGCCTATCTTTTCTCAGGTCCACGGGGAGTGGGTAAAACATCAACGGCGAGGATACTTGCAAAGGCACTGAACTGTAAAGACGGACCAACATCCACGCCTTGCGGTTCATGTATATTCTGCACATCAATCACCGATGGTTCTTCTGTCGATGTAATGGAAATTGACGGTGCATCGAACAACAGTGTAAACGACATAAGAGACCTCAGAGAGAGAGTAAAGTATGTCCCTTCAGGTGGAAGGTATAAGGTCTATATTATAGATGAATCTCACATGCTCTCAGATGCTGCGTTCAATGCACTCCTTAAAACACTTGAAGAACCACCTCCCCATGTGATATTTGTCCTTGCAACAACAGCTCCAAAAAAGATACCGTCAACTGTTCTCTCGCGCTGTCAGCATCTGCCCTTCAGGAGGATACCCAGCCAGAAGATAAAGGAAAGGCTTAAAAAAATATCAGATGCAGAGGGCATTGCTATTTCCGGGCATGCTATTGAAATGATTGCGAGGGCTGCTGACGGAAGCCTGCGGGACTCACTCACCATCCTGGATCAGATATCTTCCTTCTCATCTGACATAAAAGAATCTGACGTGAAAGACCTGCTCGGGATTGCAGACTTCGGACTTCTCTCTCAGATTTCTATCTCATTGATCGAAGGCGATAGAGAGGAGATACTGAAGATTATTGTCGAGCTGGTTGAAAGAGGCACAGATATTAAATCGTTTACAAAAGAGCTTGTACAGTTCTTCAGAGACCTGTTAGTGGTAAGTGTAATGAAAAAACCAGAGGAGGTGCTTGAGGCAAGCAAAGAGGAGATAGAAGTAATAAAGGACATTATCAGCAGGACATCCGAAGACCAGCTTACCCTTTTTCTGTCAGAGATAATGAAGACAGAGACCGATGTGAGAATTGCATCATCACCGCGACTTGCCCTCGAGATGTCCCTTCTAAAAGCAAGTTTTTTGAGTGAGATGAAACCTATCAAAGAGATTATGGAAAACATAGAGTCTTATGCAGAAATGCAACATCCCGATACGATAAAAAAACAAATTGAACCTGATGAAATATGGGAGCATGCGATAAAAAAGATGGATGCCCCGCTTGCATCTAAATTATCACGGGCAAAGTTCACGCTTGCAGGAGATGAGCTGACTGTTATCCTTAATGGCGGTGATTCGGTTTTCGTTGACTCCATTGAAAAAAACATTGAAGCAATAAAACAGATTTTTTCAGAGGAACTCGGGACAAAGATTACGTTAAAGATAGAGACGGTAAAAGAAAAAAAAATTACGAAAAAAGACTTGAAGGAAAAAGTGATGGAAGAACCTCTTATTAAAGAGGCCCTCGAACTTTTTGAGGGAAGAATCGCAGATGTGACCCCGATTGAACACAAAGAATAAAATACAGATAAAAAATGATAGAACAACAGGATATAGTATTTTCGCTCATTCTCGGTCGCATCGACAAACCGCTCAAATACTATACCCTGCCTTATGTGTTAATAAATATAGGTTGCACCTGGTATTTTAAACACCGAAATAAACGGAGGACGCTATGTCAAAAAAGATGCTTGGAGATTTAATGCGTGAGGCCCAGAGGCTTCAGACAGAAATGATGAAAATGCAGGAAGAGGCAAAGAAGAAGACCGTTGAAGCAACAGCAGGTGGTGGTATGGTCGTTGCCGTTGCAAGCGGCGCAGGTGAACTCATATCGTTGAAAATTGAAAAGGACGTGGTAAACCCTGATGACATTGAGATGTTACAGGATCTCATCATCGCTGCAGCTAATGAAGCATTACGGCGTGCACATGAGATGGTCAATGAGGAGATGTCAAAACTGACAGGAGGACTCCAGCTTCCGGGAATGGGCGGATTAGGCAATATACTTGGGAGATGAAGAAATCCTATTATCTAAATCCTAATTTCTAAACAATATCAAATGACCAAAATTCAAAACAGTTTTGAACATTTGAACTTGAAAATTATTTCGAATTTAGGATTTCGAATTTAGGATTTGTCATTATTCAGAATTCAGATGGCACAGGGCATTATAGAAAATCTCATAAACGAATTAATCAAACTTCCTGGTATCGGGAGAAAGACTGCACAGAGGCTTGCATTCTTTATACTTGCCATGTCTGATGAAGATGCAAAAGGCATATCAAAGGCAATCAATGAGGTCAAAGAAAAGGCACGGTTCTGCAGTGAATGTTTTAATATCACAGAGAATGAGCTATGCAGCATATGCATCAATAGTTCAAGGGATAGAAGCAAGCTCTGTGTTGTTGAGGAACCAAGCAATATACTTGTGATTGAGAAGTCACAGGGCTTTAATGGGCTTTACCATGTGCTTCTTGGTGCACTCTCTCCAATAGATGGCGTGACTCCTGACAAGCTCAAGATAGAAAAACTTATCGAAAGGGTCAAGAAAAATGAGATAAAAGAGGTTATCCTCGCAACAAATCCTAACACCAAAGGCGAGATGACCGCTCAGTATATAAAGGAGCTATTAAAATCATTCAGTGTGAAGGTCACCCGTATCGCCTATGGCCTCCCGATGGGTGCAGACATCGAATTCGCAGATGAGGTCACCATGAGTAAAGCCCTTGAGGGAAGAAGAGAGATGTCATAAGGTCTTTGTAAATTAAAACAAAACCTCATCCTGATATATTGAATTATATTATAATTAACTATAATGACATCATTTGATCAAAGAAAACATGAACGTTTCAATGTGGAGAGTAAGATAGAATATTTTTTGAATCATACTGATGAGGTGTCCTTTGAAGGCGATATTGTTAATATTACTGAAAATGGTCTTTGCTTTCAAACAACTAAAGAGTTAAGAGAAGGACAGAAAATTATAGTAAAGAATATTCTTCCTAACAATTGTCAAACAGCAACTGTGGTCTGGATTGAAAAAACAGATGGTAACTACTATATGGTAGGGCTTCAATGTAAGTAATTAATTTTTAATTCCTCACTCATTCACCACAAGGGGTTCAGGAAGGTAAGGCTTTAAAAACCATTGGGTCTTTCTCATCCACTTTTTGAGATTAAAAGTTTCTCAATTTCTTTAATGGTCATTTTCCTTAGCATTTATTAATAGATAAGATATTTTTAATTATAAAATCATAATGTTTAGGAAAGATATTTGAGAAGTGCACTAATGTCAAAGAAACCACTTGGATACTCTACCCTGTTTTTCCTATGAGAATTTGTGGATAATATGAGTTATGAAAATCTCGGTGAAGGTTAAGCCTAATGCAAAACAAGAACGAATTGAGAAGACAGGTGAAAATACTCTTTCTGTCTGGGTAAAGGAAAAGCCGCAGGAAGGAAAAGCAAATCAGGCAGTGATAAAGATTCTGGCAGACTATTTTGGCGTTGCCAGATCTAAAGTAATCTTATTGAAAGGCCAGACCTCAAAGCAAAAGATTTTCGAGATTAAAGAATGATACAACATACCCCGTTCACCAAGAGTGAACTACTCCACAACAAGCTATAAGATATTAAAAAGCATAAACAGTCACAATGTCATTGCGAAAAATCCCGAAGAATTCGGGATGACGAAGCAATCTCAAATGAAAAGATTGCCACGCTACGCTCGCAATGACATCAATAGTTGAATTCTCTCTACGCTCTTATTTCAGTTTCTTGCAGAGTTCTGCCACACGAGCACCAAGTTTGAACGCATCAGCGGCTGTTCTCTCATCAGGTGCGCCGACACAGGCAACCCCGTAGTGGCCAGAGGCACTCATGGGATCTCCCACTACTATCATGCCGTAGATGAGCATACACTGGAGTATCGATATGATGGTGGTCTCTTTTCCACCTGTATGATGTCCACCTGTGGCGAAGGCAGCTCCTACCTTGTTTTCCATCTTACTCCGTGCACCCACGAATTCATCAAAGACTCTCTTGAGATCCGCAGCCATGACTCCAAAGTAGACAGGTGAACCAGCGATGATTCCTGCAGATCCCAGAAAGTCCTCTCTGGTAACCTCCTTCGTAC